>JAIROC010000086.1 GCA_031257735.1 Bacteroidales bacterium
GACGATTGTAATTGTCTGAATACAAGATGTTTACATCTCGACGCGCGGCAAGTTGGGTTAAAAAAGCACAAGAGGCAGATATTCTTTTAGCTTTGTGCGAAGAATTTTTAATGATTGTGAAATGCGGTATTCGACTGTTTTTATGGAAATACCCAATTGTTTTGCAATTTTTACATTCGTTTGATCACCAAACCGACTCAAAGTAAATGTTTCTCGGTAATTTTTGGGAAGTTCGGCAACCGCTTTTTGGATTTGTTCTGCTAATTCATTAATCATATAACGGTCAGGGTCCTCAAACTGATCTTGGAGTTTTTCGTATATCCATTCATGCACCTGTTGATGAAAGCGTTGTTTCTTGATATGGTTAAGGCAACGATGTTTTATGACAACGAAAAGATATGACTTAAGAGAATTTTCTATTACCAAATCTCTGCGAATTTCCCAAATGAACAACATAAAATCTTGTACAATGTCCTCAGCATCTTCGTCGCCAACAAATTGAGAGGCATACTCGCATAATGGTGAGTAATATTTTACGAATAACTGCTTGTATGCCTCAATATTGCTGTTGTTCAACAGTGAAATCAATATCGGATCGTCCATTTATTTTGCATAGTTTTTATTTGATGTTATACAATTCCCATTTTGTTCACTTTCTCCCAAAACAGTATTCTCCTCCCATCCATTTTGCTGAGCGACTTCAACAACAGTACTCTTTTGACAACGGCATCCGTTCATTTCATTCCCGAATTACACATTCCTTGTTTGATTACCTTATTCAACTTTCGCAAGTTATTTAACTTGCTTATTTATAATAAAAAAAGTAGCATTTTATTTGTATAAGTCACTTATTTTCGGCAACTTTGTGTCGCAAAACAAATCAAAAAAATGCTACATGACAAAAGTACAAAAATCATTTCAGAACTCAAAAATTATTTCAGTTCGAACGAAAAAATATTTCAAACGCTGTTTACAGAGTTGCGTTCTTTGATTTCCGATAAAATAATATTAACATTACAACAAACTTACTTAAAAAAATCAACTTATTTCATAGTACTCAAAATCCATGATTTCCGCAAGTATTGATAATTCTGTGAGATATTCTCCATCAACCAAAGCAAAATGCTGTGTTGTTCCTGTTTTCAGAATTTGTTCGAACAACTCCGTTACAGGGACAAGCGGTTTAAATATACTATGAGAATAAGTTGCAAGAAGATGTTTTCCTTCCAGTGAATCGACAAGAGTACATATTAATTTGTACTTACCGTTACATTCAACCAGTTGCGCCATAGTTTTTCTTCCCGGAGAAATCCTGTACCATGCAAAAGGAGCTCCTGCATATTTATAACCGGTTTTGGCAAAACGCACATCACGAGCGATAAGTACATTCTGTATAAAATCCGGATCGTTGTGATCGTTAGGGCCGGCATGTCCGCTTGCAAAAGCGCCGTAAGCGGCCTCTATGTGGAAAGGTTCGATAAAATTGACATGTTTTCCGGATATTAATTTTAGCATATATGTAATAAGACCTGCCCCTATATCAGCTTCCGGAACCAAAACGGAAATATTTTCATTAAAGAGCGGATGGTAAAAACCGGCGCGTAACCCTATCAATTTGAACATTGCAGGGTCTATATCATTAAAAGAGTTGAGTGAACAAATTATTCCTTCGACGTCGCCGGCTTTCCGTTCTCCATAAGTTCCTTTAGGCAACCCTGTTCCCGGATTTTTAAATCTCGGAGAAGCTATCAGCAGTACGCCTGCTTTTGATTTCTGTTTCTTATTATTTACATCTTCAGATAGTTCCGGACGATTTATCGCCAACGGATCATCGAAAGGATGGGGATTAAACATGAAACTCATATTATTTTCTTTCTATAATTAATTTTCCTAAGATGTTTATACCACGCTCCACAGCAATATTTCAACCATAAGTGTGGTGTAGTGTGATGCAAAGATAATGCTTATTTTTTAAACTACAAATAAAATCGCAATATTTTTTTCAAAATTCTTTGATCTGAACTTAGCGGCATGTTCAGGGAATTGAAAGAGATGTCCGGCATGTTTTCATGTTCCTGCCTGCAAAAACAAGTTCACTTTTTTGTGAATATAAAAAATAATGCCTATCTTTGCCGCATCAAATAATACGATATGGAAGTTACTTTTGAAAAGGATTACTTGCGGGAATTGTATCAGGCGGGAAAGACAACCGACAAAAAATATCGATTCCAACCCGGCATCATACGTAAGTATATACGCATTATCGATTTGATGATTGACCAACCCGACATATTGGCGCTTAAAAAGTACAATGGATTGAATTACGAAGTATTGAAAGACGACAAGGCGGGTATTTCTTCAATCTTCAATCAGGGTAAACGACCAATACCGTATTGAATTTACGGTAACAGACAACGGTATTAAACCGTTGATTACCGTGTGTAATATTTTAAAATTGTCAAATCATTATAAATAAATTAAGTATGATTACCATTCCGGGCGTTGCCCCCAATATGATTGCAAACAACATTGAGCCGGCTTATCCAACGCATCCGGGCGAAGTGTTGAAAGACGAAATTGAATACCGCGGTATTTCACAACGAAAACTTGCCGCCGACATGGATGTGTCATATACGCAACTCAACGAAGTATTGAACGGAAAACGTCCGGTAAACGCCGAATTTGCTTTGCTTATAGAAGCCGTATTGGATTTGCCGGCAGAACCGCTGCTTAAAATGCAGGTACGTTACAATATGATTGTGACCAAGCGCAACGGTAAATTTATCAAGAAACTGAACAAGGTTCGCAAGGTTGCCGCCGCCGTACTTTAATGTCTAATTACCTTAGTAGTCCGGGATTTTCATGTATACATCATTTATTTTTTAACACTTAGGAAACATAGAACTCACAGCATGTTCATAAATCTTTGGCGCAAGCCGTTTTTTTTAACGCTTCGCTAAAAGACCGTTGGTTTTTAACGCTTCGCTAAAAGACCGTTGGTTCATGTTCATTTCATGTATACGCCTTGCCGGTTTTGCAGGCGAAATAAAATATTAAGTTTCTCACTTGTTTGAGAGTCCTTTCAATCTGCAATAAAGAAAAACTATCATCACGGTAAAAAACCCGGTTTTTTGCGTAATAAACAAGACAAATATATTATCTTCGATAAAAATGTATGACAAGTTCAGTAAAATATTACGGATAGAAACCACAAGTAACAATATAAGTTTTTTCAGGCGCTACCGTGAAGTAGTACGCCGTGACGGGACAAAGTCAAACAAAATTGCTGATTTGAAGAAAAATATTTACAGCCTTGTTTATATGACGGATATTCTCAAAGCATCCAATAAGAGGTATCATCAATACAGTCCGGGAACATCGTATACCGGGCGTCTGTCTTTGACTTTTATATTTGGCCGGTATCGTTTTTTGATAATACGCCGGTATTGCGAATGATTTTCCACTATTTTCCACTTGATAAAGATTCTGACCGGCAAAATGTATAACCGGATAGTTTCCGGACGGTATCACCCTCAAAAAAACAAAAAAAAGTTTTGGACTATCCAAACTTTGTGATAATTTTACAAGCGTTTGATTGGATTTATTAAACGCACGGAAGATATGAAAACAAAATGCTTGATTTTATTACTTATGCTGACGCTGAC
>JAIROC010000108.1 GCA_031257735.1 Bacteroidales bacterium
AGAGTCTTTAAAAAATCATAAGCACGCAGATAAAAAAACTCGGTGAGTTTTTTTAAAATCATAAGCACGCAGATAAAAACACTTCGGACGAGGTTCTACCTCGTCCGAACAGGGGGCTATTTTACTGTTGTAGAGACGGTGCGCGCACCGTCTCCTCTGACGTAATCAAAAACATCATTTATTCTTTTTATCGCTAACGAGGAGACGGTGCACGCACCGTCTCTACAACGGCAGTGAGTTGCATTGCACTACCAATGACGTGCTGTCGGAGAAAATAAGGTTTGTTTGCGTCAGCCTAACTCATAACCCATAACTCATAACCGTAGTTTGTGGAAATTTATGGATGTAAAATTGTTTTGAGTATTTCGTGGGATTTTATTTGGGACAGATTGGCAACATGTAAGGTATAGTATTTCAAAATCATTTCCAAGAGCGGATTACGCCAAATATAGGGAATTACTTTTTCCTTGTTTTCGGGGAATAAGTCTTGTTCTAACAAATGATGAAAATACAATCCGACATCCTGTTCTTCTTTTTTTGCAAGCAAATTGTATACAAAACACGATTTCTCCACACTGAAAACCATTTGCGACGAATTAAAATTATT
The DNA here is from genome assembly GCA_031257735.1 of Bacteroidales bacterium. Lineage (GTDB taxonomy): Bacteria > Bacteroidota > Bacteroidia > Bacteroidales > WCHB1-69 > JAIROC01. The sequence goes on from JAIROC010000108.1 coordinate 608, forward strand.
TTCGGGACAACAACCTAATTCCCGTACCAAAGCAGTTAAAAATCGTAAATGAAAGTCGGGCGTATAAACCTGTGTGAAAAATTGTTCTAAAGAAGAAAATAAAAAATTGAATATAGTCTTGTCTTCTCCTGCGTCCGAAAATAATTTGTATAATATCTCATTCAAAAACATACATATACTTAATTTGGCAATATCAAATTCTCTTGTATGTATGTCTGCCAGAATTTTTATGTCTTTGATATAATCAAAATTACCTCTGTTTTTTCTTTCCGATACAATATCTACCAAAGACATGGGCAAAAACAGATTTTTATTTGCCTTTGACGATCTATAACAAAGGTAGGCATTCATGCCATACAATTCTGTATATATTTTGACAATTATTTTATTGTCGGCATGGGTAAACTTATGCAGAATAATTCCTCTTGTTTGATATATCATATTTTCAATTTATATTCCATATCCAAATCGGCGCAAGTGAAGATCATTATTTCGCCAATTTTTCTGCACTTTCACGCTTAATGATAAATAAACTTTTTGCGCAATAAATTCCTCTATTGACAATCTGGCATTGGTTCCCAATTCTTTTATGGCAGCGCCTTTGTGTCCGAGGATAATGGCTTTTTGACTGTCTCTTTCCACAAAAACATTGGCGCTTATTCGAGTGATTTGTTTTTCTTCTTTATATTCAGTTATCTCGATTTCGACGCTATACGGAATTTCCTTTTTGAACTGTAACAATATTTTTTCTCTGATGATTTCAGAGACAAAAAAACGCATGGGACGATCTGTCAATTCATCTTTTGAGAAATAGGGAGGCGATACAGGTAACAAATCGACTATGTCCTTGATTATTCCATCAATATTTGTCCCGTGCAAAGCCGAAACGCAACAGGTTTTCAATGGCTGTAAAACTGTTTTCCAATGTTGTTGGGAGACCGTAATTACTTCTTTTGTTACCAAATCAATTTTATTGATGATTAAAATAACAGGAATTTTTGATTTGACAACATGGTTTATAATCTTTTCATTATAGTTTGTTTCTCCGCATTCTATGAGGTAGAGTAAAATATCGCTGTCTCTCAAAGCGCTTTCTACATACTGCATCATATATTCTTGCATTTTATAGTTTGGCGTCAGCAGTCCGGGCGTATCTGAATAGACAATTTGAAACTGTTCACCATTGACAATCCCCATAATGCGATGACGGGTTGTTTGTGCTTTTGATGTAATAATAGACAATCGTTCTCCTGTCAGTGCATTCATCAAGGTTGATTTTCCTACATTAGGATTTCCTAAAATGCTTACAAAACCAGCTTTATGTTGTTGGGTATCCATTAATATTCTATTTTACTATTACTGTTGATCCATGTTTCAAAGGGGAAATTGTCTTCCTGCAAAACAATTTGTTCTGTTGTCAGGTTACGTTGATTGTAAGGCAATATAATTTCTTTATAGATAAAAGCGTCGTCAAATCCTGCTTTTTCCGCCTGAGATTTATCTGCCGCAAAGAGCAATCGCTTCAAGCGCGCCCAATAAATAGCCCCTAAACACATGGGACATGGCTCGCAACTGGAATAAATCGTACATCCTTCCAATTGAAAATCATTTAAAACATTACAGGCATTACGAATTGCCGATATTTCAGCATGTGCTGTTGGATCATGACTTGTGGTAACTATATTTGTTCCGTTTGCAATAATTTTATCATCTTTGGTGATAATCGCCGCAAAAGGTCCGCCTTTGCCTGTTTTTACATTTTCCACGGCTAATTCGATGGTTTGTTGTAGAAAATACTTGTCAATAGAATTTATCTGAGCAGTCATATTTGAAATTTTTGCAAAGGTACAAAAAATCGGTTTATCATTATCCTGAAAATTTTTATAGAAGAAGGTACGAAAGTTTATTTTTTTTCATTACCTTTGTAGCGATTGTTCTTTGAGGGGAAAAGAATCCCCATTCTTATTTTCAATGGATAGAAGAACAGATTTTTTTATAGTCTTAATAAAGTAAAATATAATCTCTGTATAAAATAAAGAAATGACACAAAAGGAAAAAGTGAAAGTTCTGGCAATTAATCCGGGATCTACCTCTACAAAGGTTGCGGTAATGGAAATTAATATGAATACTTCTGAGGAGAAGGAGATTATTAAGTCCATATTTTCAATTAACATAAAACATGATACGAAAAAAATAGACACATTTGTCCATATCACAGATCAATATCAATGGAGAAAACAATGTGTGTTGGATGAATTACAGCTAAATCATGTCAATATCTCCGAAATAGAATATATTATTGGACGCGGAGGATTAATACGTAATATTCCATCAGGAATTTACCGAATAAACGACGTCATGTTAGAAGATTTGAAAACAGGTTATAATGGAGAACATGCTTCCAATTTGGGAGGCTTAATTGCTGATGATATTGCTAAACACTGTGGAGTAGAAGCCTTTATTGCCGATCCCGTTGTTGTTGATGAAATGGAAGCTATTGCAAAAGTATCAGGACATCCTCTTTTTGACCGCAAATCTATTTTCCATGCACTCAATCAAAAAGCCATCGCTCGTACGTATGCAAAACAAAAAGAAGAAAAATACGAAAACTTACATCTTATTGTTGTTCATCTTGGAGGCGGAATAAGTGTAGGCGCTCATCGTAAGGGGTTGGTTGTAGATGTAAATCAGGCGTTGAATGGTGAAGGCGCTTTTTCTCCCGAACGTTCGGGAACGCTTCCTGTGGGGGATTTAATTAAACTTTGCTTTAGCGGAAAATATACCGAACAGGAAATAAATAAAATGGTGGTAGGCAAAGGAGGATATGTTGCTTATCTGGGAACGAATGACGCTCTGGAAATAGAAAAAAGAATCGAAGCAGGAGATATAGAAGCCAAATTCTATTCAGAAGCCATGGCGTATCAGATAGCAAAAGAAATAGGAGCAGCATCCACCGTTCTGGAGGGAAAGGTAGACGCTATTTTATTCACAGGAGGAATGGCGTATGATAAACGCTTTATCGCAACGATTGAAAAACGAATTAGACATATAACATCTGAAATAAAATTATTCCCCGGCGAAGATGAAATGCGTGCTTTGGCGTTTAACATCTATTTGATGCTAAAAGGAGAAATCCCTTGCAAAGAGTATAGATAATTGATTTTCGTCTTGTAGAATTATATCACTTATATCAGATAATTAGTTATCATGAGAATAATTCTGGCATTAATCAAAAAGGAATTTCTACAGATATTTCGTAATCCTGTTTTGTGGAAGTTGATTTC
>JAIROC010000136.1 GCA_031257735.1 Bacteroidales bacterium
ACGTGCACATAAAATTAAAATAGACCCCTTAGAAGAAAATCCCCAAAAGCATGTTTCAGTATCTCAAGTCAGTTTTAATGAACAAATAGAGCATTTAAACCAATTAATATCGTTACTTAAACATCAATCAACGTACACCCCAACAGAACCCGATCTTACAATTCAGGCGCTAGAGCAAATGTACCATAATATGCAGTCAACCAATGACAGATTTGTGGAAGTTGAAGCAGCGCTAACAACCGCCCGTCAAGAACGTAATAAATTACTCTACGCTCCAAAAACAGGTATGATGGACACAGCATTAGCAGTTAAAGAATATGTTAAAGCAGCATTCGGAGCTGCAAGTCCACAATATAAAGAAGTAAAACATATCTCTTTCAAAAATAGAAAATTATAATAAACTGATAAATAAGAACAAAAAGTTAAGATATTTAACGGTGTTGATGGAAACTAATATCGTAATATCGCAAAATAATACAATGGACGTGTAAAATAATACAGCGCCATCGCAAAATAACATCGAGACATTGTAAAATAACATCGAGACATTGTAAAATAACATCGAGACATCGCAAAATAACATCGAGACATTGCAAAATAACATCGAGACATCGTAAAATAACATCGAGACATCGCAAAATAACATCGAGACATCGTAAAATAACATCGAGACATCGTAAAATAACATCGAGACATTGCAAAATAACATCGTGCACTCGCAAAATAACATCGTGCACTCGCAAAATAACATCGTGCACTCGCAAAATAACATCGTGCACTCGCAAAACAACATCGAGACATCGCAAAATAATGTTTGTCTCTAAAGTCAGCATAACGCCGTCATTGCAAGTAATCGTTTTGATTCTCAAAAGCACAAATGCAATGACGGCGTTATGTCGTCCCAACAACGCCGTCACTGCGGGTCATCACTCATCATTCTACCTCAATTTTTTTTCTTCATATTATTCGGGTACATAAATAATTTCACCTGTTTCGAGTTCGTAGGCGACGCCGACTTTACGTCCTTTTTGACCGGTAGATTTTTGTTCTTCGCTGGCGGAATATTTTGTTATTTTTTCACCTTTCTTGGTGATGATTTCCATTTTATCTGTTCCCGGATTTTTCACGATGGTATAATCTTCCTGCGAAAAGACTTCCGTCATGTTGAACTTGGTTACTAAGGCAACCATCAAAGCCACAGCAAAAACCATCGCTACATCAAACAAATTTGACACCAATGACATGGGATCATTATCTTCTTTTGTTTTGATTATTTTTCTGCGTTTCATACGTTTTCGTTTTCGCGTTGAGATATTAATTCGGAAATAAAATCAAGGTTAGTCAAGTCTGAAGCAATCCAACGTTGGTAAATTTGCAAGAGTACAAAACCTATCGCACCCGTGAAAAGTCCCAATACGGTAGTCGCAAAAGCAACCTGCATATTATAAGCCATTGAGCCTATATCTCCCGTTGAAAGTCCTACCAATGCGGGGCCCATCGGAATAAGTGTTCCCATCAATCCCAATATTGGTCCGAATTTAACCAATACTTTTGATTTTCCGAGTTCTTTATCCGCTTGTATCTCAAATTGAGAAATCTGTCTGTTACGATGTATTAGGCTTTTTCTTTCCTTATATAATTGTAAGGCGGCAATAGTGAATTTGGTTTGAGGGGATTTCTCCAATGTAAATGCAAAATCACTTACATGCTCTTTATCCAGATGATGCAATTCTTCTTTGAGGACTTTATCCTGTTTGCTACGCAAAAGGTATTGATTAAAAAGTTGTCCTAACATAAAAATCGACTTGAAAAAGAAAAAAAGTAATCCAACGATTACAGGAACAAGTAATCCGTTAGAAATCCAAAACATTAAATTTGATACGTACTCCATAATTATTATTTTTTGAAATGTTTATATATTCTCGGCACAAAGATACCCGAGATAAAAATTATCGTTATGATTAAAAATGAAAAATATAAATCCTTAAAATTGATGACTGTTGACTGAGAGAAAATTTTTGCCGAAGGATGAAATACTGTACAACAGATTATCAAAGCAAAAAGCAATCCCGAAAAGACAATTACCAACTCCAACCGTAATGTTGTTTCAGGCAATAATTTTCCAACAAAATAAGCTCCGCAAAAGATAAATACAAATATCAGTCCAGAATAAATGGCTGTCAGCAAGAGAAAAGACGTTCCGATAAACAGAAACGAAAGATTTAATTGCAAGTAAAAAATAACAGGAAAAACAAGCAAGGAAGGAATATATGACAATAACACAGTATATCTTCCAATGGTTCTGTTGTTCCACCTCGCAAAAACAACCCAACAAAACCCAATTGACAATAACAAATCAATAACAAAAAATAAGGTCATATCCAACATTCTATCCTGTTGCATGAGTATGTTTTCTATGTTGATTTTATTTGTTTCAATGGCGTAAGGGTAAAACAGCCATATAGAAAGTACACACAAGAACCCAAAAACTATTCTGTGCCACATTCTCGGCAAAAGATTGGTCATGATGACACTCTTCCCCAAGCATAAAACAGAAATAAGAATGAGTATGTTATTCATTTTTTTTTCGTTTGCTGATTATGAAGAATAAAATAATGATAAAAGCTAGTATCCCAAAAGCAATTAATCCCGTGTAAAGCGTATTTGTTTTGGAAATTGGTTCATCCTGAAGAGTTTCTTTTTCCATGACTATTCCATCCTTGTCAGCCACCTGTATTTCGAGCGCTTTTGAAATCGCTGCATTATATTTGTTTTGCTGTTCTTGAGATAATTGTTGAGCAATCACAGCCTGCAATTTCATATTATCACAAACAAATCCACTGCATCCTGCCTCATATTTATTCACTAATTCAGCGTGGAGATTTGCCAAAATATTAATCTGTTCAGCCGAAGCCTTCCAATATCCCTTGCGATAAGTTTCTATCATGACAGCCGTGATTTCCTGTAAAGCAGCAGGATTTTCCTTTTCAAAAAAGGATTGCAGATTAAGATTGTTTTTGTCCTGAACGTATGTGTCATAAATTTCATTCCAAAGTTCGTTATCAATAACGTCAGGTTTCATTACATTCCAGCCGTAAGTATTTCGAATAATATCGGCAAACCCATTAGCAGCGCTGGCGCCTGTCATTTGCTCCTTAATGTATGTCGGATTAAAGATGGTTGTACGGGCTTCCACACCAATAGCCGCTTTTAGATCCTGCAAACGCACATTGTAATGATTACGCAAATCATTGAAATAATTGTCAGGGTCTTTTCCCGTTACATTGCGGACAGTGAGCGTCATTCCCCCCATAAATTCATAGACATGGTCCAAACTCAAAGCGCCCCAAGTATTACTTTGACGCGGCTGAATAACAACATCCGTATTTTGTAGCGCCGCCTCAAAAACGCCAGCCTTAAAATCCCCCCAACTCTGTTCACTGCCATAAACAGCCCCCATGTTGTTGAGGTAAGTCTGTGCGATTTCATTTTCTTTTTCCCATTTGTCTCCACTTTCCACCATAGATGTAATTCCTGTGCCAGCCATTCCATTCAATCCGCCAAAAATACGTGCCGTAGAAAGTTCTCTTGCCTCTTTTGGAGAAAACCCCTTTTCAAGCATCACTTTTTCGGCGCTTTCTTTTCCTTTCGCTACATAATTTTGTTGCTTATCATTGCTATTGGCAGCCATATCCACCGCCTTTTGTATTAACGACAAACGAGACGCCGCCAAATCACGAAATTGTCCCGAAGTCTGTACTATTACATCAATACGCGGATGCTCCAATTCATTTTCAGGCAAAAGTCGCACATCCAATACCCGATTAAATTGGTCACGAACAGGTTCTACTCCCAACAAATACAATATCTGCGCAATAGTAGCTCCTTCACTCTCAATAAAACTACCCGACCATAAAGTAAAACTTACCTTTTCGGGATATTTGTTATCATGTTTTTTGCGATAATCATCCAACAAGGCTTTTCCTAACAAAACCCCCTTGTCCCAAGCCTGAGGCGTAGGCGTTGCTTCTGCATTGATAGAATACAAATTTCGTCCGGTAGGAACGGTATTAGGATTGGCAATAAAGTCTCCACCCGACGTTGGCAAAATATATTCCCCATTCAAAGCACGAACCATTGCGTCAAGTTCACTTTCAGTACTTTCTTTTAAAGCCTCCCTGTATTTATTTATGTTTTTGACGGTCGTTTCGATGGCAAGAATAGCCTGTGCAAATTCACGATCTTCTTTTGGGACAGCATTTTTTTCAGCTTCTTTTGCCATGGCATCCACTCTTTCCGCTTCTGCTTTCTGTTCTTTTTCTTTTCTTTCGGCAATTTTTTTCTTCACGAAATCGGGCATTTCACCGTCTTTTGATATTCCCGCGGGATGCTGTAATTTTCCTTTTTTACTTTTTGCCTGTTCCATCATCATCGCTATCATGCGATTAATTTGAGGTTGCATTCGCTCATTAATATCCTGTGCTTTTGTAATATCTTCCTGCGAAACCCCCAAAGAAAGAAGCGAAGAATTTATATCCAAAGCAGGATTTGCCAACAGTTTTCTAACCACATTTTGAGCAGGAATATAATAATGTATACGAAAATATGATTTGTCTTCCAATTGCTTTTGGGTAACTTTTCCTTTCAACTTATCCAAGGCCGCCAAACTGTATGCAATGGGATCTGTCCCCATCATTTCGACAGAAGACTGTATTTTTCGTTGTTCAAAAGGAATACCAAAGATATGTTGTCCTCCAATTATTTTTTCATTACAAAGTTCTTCGGCAAAATTATTTATCTTGATAATTTCTTCTTCATTATACGGTTTAGTCAATAGACTGTCAAGTTTTAAATCACGATGCAAACCCATTTTTACGGTATATGTTTTTATTTTCAGGTTCAGGGCTTCGCTTTTTTTGTCCGCTTCTAAATATTGACGAATATTTTGTTGCAAATCATTAACCTTATCACGTAATTCTGTTTCGATAAAAGGGGGAGAAAGATGCGTAACAGTAGTCGCATAACTGCGTCTCTTTGCAATAATACCCTCTCCTACATCCGCAATAGTGTAATAATAAAAATGAGGCAGTTCGCCAACCAATACATCCGTCCAATCGGCAGAAGAAAGCGCAAGCTGTTTTCCCGGAATAAATTCCAAAGAACCATGCGTGCCAAAGTGTATCATCGCATCAGCATGAAAATCATCCTGCACCCAAAAATAAGAAGCAATATAATGATGAGGCGGAATAGGATTGTCCCCATGTACAGCAGCAAAAGTATTTTCACCCGTTCCCTGCACAGGCTGAGGCAAAAGAACAATGTTACCCAAGTCTATCCGCGTAACAGCAATAGCTTGCTGGTCATTATTCTGAAGCGTATAATAATTTCCGGGCGCTTTTCCATGTTTTGCTGTCAATGCGTCATACTGTTGAGGCAAAAGTTTGGCTTTGAGCCATGCATCATATTGCTGTGCAGTAACCAAAGCAGGATAACCCGAATGAAGATAACGTGCAATATTTCCTTCCGCATAACTGTTGAAAACAGCCCCTTTTTCCATGATGAGATTTTCAAATTCTTTTACTGTAGCAGGGAGATTTTTGACTGTATATCCTTCCGATTGCAGTCTTTTGATAAAATGATACAAAGAGGGTATCACTTCCAACCCAAAAGCAGTCATGGCATTATTGCCGGGACCTTTGTAATAGTAAATAGCAATATGTTTATCCTTATTGGCTTTCTTTTTCAGGTCAAGATAATTAGCAATAGTGTTGGTGAACTTTTGCATACGTCCGGGAATGGGTTGAAAAGAATACAAGCCCTCATCGTCTATTTCCTGCGCAAAAAGAGCAAAAGAAAGTATTCCACCATCCAACTCAGGCATAACTACACTCTGACTTAAAAATCCACCCAACATTCCCTGTTTACTTTCCATCCATTCATCACGAAGAGAGAGTATCGTCAACGGACAAAATAAAGGTATGTTTCGCTGCTGCAACCATTCTACGCCTTTGTCACCCTGTCCCATGAGTAAACGTCCATGAGGCATGTACACTACTGCATCGGGAGAAATCGTCTCTAAAAATTCCATACGATTCACTACGCTTGATACAGGATACACATTGAAATTATGCCTTTCCAAAGAAATGATCAATGAATCCAAGTAAGCCTTATCCGTATCGAAAGGACCTGTCATTCCGCAGATAATAGCCACTTTGGGCGCTCCTTCCTTATAATATCCCTTTTCACGATAGTAAGTCTCAAACTCTTCCACCGTATTGTAAGCAGTTTCTTCTCCCAGATGGAAAAGAATATTGGAATTAATCTCTATCGGAGCTTCTACCTCTTTGTTAAAAAATCTTTTTTCCAGGATGTCTTTACGTATATAGTTAAACAGACTGCGATAATTTTTAGCTCCTCCGTTGCCAAGGTAAGCGGCAACTTGTTTTTCTTCAGTGGAATCCAATGTCGAAATCTTATTGTCAGGATCGGTTACGGCAGTAGAATAGATGAGTATGTTTTTGTTTTTAAGTTGTTCCAACACACCGCGATGTTCATCCGTCATGCGTATTCCCATACCGAAGATAAGAACAGCGTCATATCGTTTCAGTTTATCAAAATCATCCAAAGTCAGTTGTTCCAATTTGATGAAATCATTATCGTTCGATTTCACCATTTTTGCATATTGGAAGTTGGGAAAATTTACCATAGCAATCCTTGTTTCGTTTGCACGAACAACCCAAAACGCCAATACAATCACCACAATAGCAGCTAATATAATAATACCAAATTTGATTTTCTTATTCACCATTTGATTTCTCTTTTATTCATATTTATAAAGCGCAAAGATAAAAAAATCTTGAAAAATAACGCATCCCTATTATTGGGGATAATTATACCCATTTATCTACTAATAATGGGGATAAGATTTGTATAGACTTTTTATCGTGGTAGCGTTTGAAACACTTAGCTGCATCTCCGACAGATAGTCTTTTTTATTGATTTTATTCCAATCAACACAGCATTTCAGATTCTTTTTTGTTTATGCAAATTTTTATCGACCTGTATATATGTAAAAACTTTTATGTACCTTTGCACAAATTTTGACAATTCTAAAAGATAAACGTAAGAATAAATGCAATAAGCCGACCTCAATATGGGCTTGGACAATATCAACCTGCGCGAAGATTTGAGTTCGATGGATATACTTGAGATGTTATTGTAAAAATACTAATTATATGCTAAATAAAGAAAATAAGATAAACAATAGCCAATTTTTGTTATATCAGGACGACAATGGTGTTACACGAGTAAATGTACGTTTCGACGATAATGATGTCTGGCTGACACAGCAACAAATCGCAATGCTGTTCAATACGACACAACAAAATATCAGTCTGCATATTAACAGTATTATTGAAGAAGGCGAACTAGTAAAGGATGCAACTTACAAGTATTTCTTGTTAGTTCGTCAAGAAGGCAAGAGAAATGTACAACGTCAAATCGAACATTATAATTTGGATATGATTATTGCCGTTGGCTATCGTGTGAAATCACAGGTGGCAACGCGTTTTCGGCAGTGGGCTACACAACGTTTGCACGAGTATATTCAAAAAGGATTCACGCTTGACGATGAGCGTTTGAAAGGGAACGGCAATCGCTATTTCCGCGAACTGTTGCAACGCATTCGCGATATTCGCGCAAGTGA
>JAIROC010000160.1 GCA_031257735.1 Bacteroidales bacterium
ATTTCGTATGCTTGCTGCCATACGGATTTATACTGATTAAATCTTTCGATGACTTCCGGCTGTTCCATTACTTCGCTGGCAAACTCACCCAAATTGAAATTGTCTTTTTCTTTGAAAAACTGTACCGATTTATTGAGCAATGCGGCTTGGTCGACTTTGGATACATCAAACTGATTCGGCAATTCTTCTTTGACAAAACTCTTACATAATGACAAGGTTTGTTGCGTATTGTAATACCCGTCATGTCGTTGACGGACGTGCAGAAAATCATCTATCCAGTATTGAGCATCCATGCCTTTGTCTAATTTATTGATGTTAATTCCTTTTACGCTATTTATTACATTCTAAAAAAGGTTTAGATGAGAAGACTAAATGTTTCTCCAAATTATATGAATAATCTATAATCGTATACTTTACCTTCAAAACGAGACAATAGCTTTCCCGTTTTTGCTATTTGATTCGAAGAATCAATAGTTGCAGGAAGTTTTGAATATAAATCAAGAGAGTTCCAATTCATTTTTGTCAAACCTAAAATTTCTGCTGCAATGATATTGATATTGGATTCTCCATAATGCTTTGTAATTTTAACAGGTGCAGGAATACTTCTTCCTCCTAAATAAAATCTATAATTCGATTGTCTGACTGACGGTACAATACCATGTGTCCATAACAATGCCGTGTTTTTATTTGTAACAATACAAGTACCTCTGGAAATCGGGAAACCATCAACCTGTAAATTGTTTTGGTATACTTTCATTGCTAAAAATCGGGTATCTTCCTCTAAATTAATCTCAATTAAATCAATCTTTCTGATACCGGCCATATTTAAACTTGCTTTAATTCCATTAATTTCGTCTGTTGTGAATTTTGTCCTTTTATGGATTACAACTCTTTCTGGAAGTTTATCAAGTGATTGATAAAACAATTCTCTTATAGAGACCCCAAACTGAAAAGCATCTTTATAGGACAAATATGGATTTTTTTGTCTGTCTAAATAATAATCATCAATTTTTGACAACTTGTATTTTAATCCTTGCCCATTGGAATCATAAATATGGCTACAACCAATAACGATTTCGGATTTTCCTTTTATTGTTGATACACTGTATCCAATCCCTGCGTATGCCGTATTTTTTTCTTGATTATTTAAAACCCAAGGAGTTCTTAATGATTTGACATAAAAAGAAAGAGATAACCACCAATATATTTGACATTTTAGTTTATCGTCAAGCGTTTCTTCTCTAATTAATTGTGTCGAAACTCCGCGTGAAGCCGCAAATGCTTTTACATAATCGTGTAAATCAAATGTTTCTCCCTGATTCATATAATTTTCAAAAGACTGCCATTCTTTTGGAATAAATATTACTATCGTATTTTGACTTTGCGTATTTATGATTTGGTCTATCTTGGAAGTTATCAATCTGGCAAGATTGAGTGCATTATTGTACAATTCTAAATTATTGTCAGCAATAAAATTAATATCAATCCATTCATCGGTTATTGGAATATTCAACGGAATATTAAAAGCAGATAGAAATCCTGGATAATCTATTAAATAGTCAGGATTGATATTTTCAGTTGAATGCTGTGTTTGCAATCCCAATAGGAAATTGTAGAATTTATTTAAATATGAGTTAGTGCAAATTACTGACAAATTAATACCTTTTGAGAATATAACACCATTGAGATTTACATCATAAGGTCTGTGATTAGTAAGTCCTCTCATGGGATGGTAATCCTTAAATTCCATATTAGAAACAGCATTCCTGAAAATCAGTTGAGGTTCTAAAAATTGAACACCTCTAAATAGTGTCTGTTTCGTATCATAATTTCTTGCGGTATATGCATGAAAATTAGTGTCTAATACATTGATTTCACCAAATGCAGTATTTTTGGATATTTGAAAATCAAAACCTGTTCCCGATTGTATTGGAAATTCAAATTTTATTTTTTGCTGGCTAAACAATAGAGTATTCCATGACTCTAACAATTCATCATATTTGTTGTTATAGAGTTTTTCAAGCCAACTTTTAGAAATTTGCTGCCGTTGAATCTTGGAAATGTCATTTGTTGAAGTCAGGTAAACTATCGGTGTAAATGTTAGATAACCAAAATTCCTTTGATTGTCAAAATATAAAGACAATAAAATGGATTTATGTACATCTATATTATTAGACTTTCCCGCAATTGCTTTTTGCCAAATTTTATTTTTAAAATTTGTCTCCAATGCTGTATTTAAAGCAAAATATTTTAATATTGCCTGCAACATTAACGATTTAAAAGCCGAAACATTTTCTATATCATATTTGGAAATCGGTTCTCTCCTAATCTCGCTTTTTATCCTGTCTTTAAAGATATTGTTTATTTCCGTCAATGTTCCCAATGCAAATACTTTTTTCTTGAAAGGGATGGCACAAACATTTGTGTCTTTAGTTAACGTTTTTAGATATTGCCACGGTTTATCATTTTGATAATCAATTTCAAATTGAAACAGTTCCTTTGGAAAGATAATCGGGTGCAGATTGCTTTTTATATATTTATCTGTTCGTTGGAAAGTTAAACTGAAATTAGTTTTTAGATACTCTTCATCTTTTTCCGTTATTTCCATTAATTTTTGCACATCAACTGAAAGATTGGAGTTGTCTTCAAAGGCAGATTTTGCCAAATGAATCAGTGTTTTATCAAAACCATCAGTAGAAATATAATAGGCTTCTCTTCCTGCTTTTCTTATTTCTGTTAGTAAATCGGATACTTCTGAGGTAATCATATCGCCATATCCACACCAATACAATCGTCCTGCCCCTTGCATTGTAAAAGCACTTCTTATAGTTTGCATAAGCGATTTATCGCGCCCACTATATCCTATAACTACCATATTTTTGTCTATATGATAATTTGCTAAATATCTAACAAATGTGTCATTTTGAGCGTCTAATTCTTTTTCTGTATTTTTTAATGTACTGTATTTATAATCTCCGTGCAACGCAATATATAATAACTCTTTTGTATTTTGATTTCTAAATATGTTTTCTACATTGTCTAATGTTACTTCTATTGGTGTTAAACCGTTTTGAAATGCGGCTCTAGTTGTCAGTCCGTCAAAATTAGTTGTCCAAACTGCTTTTACAATATTTTGTTTTGCCAACAAACATAAAAATTTGTAGCCAATATACGGATCTTTGCTTGCACATAAACTGGAAAAATATTTTCTGCGGTCATCATCAATAGGATATGCTTTTTCGGCATAAAAACTGTATTCTTCTGGTGAATCTAATTTTGGATAAATACCTTCATTATCTAACCATTTTTGAATACTCGTTCTAACAGAAGTGTTTTTGTGGTTTCTGTAATACTCTGAAGCATTTATGTTTTTCGACAAATAAATATCTTTTTTCCATTCCCAAATACAGTCGTACGCAGATTGTATGCCGGAACTTACAGAAGTCCCCGCACCCAATAAAAAAGAGTGGGGAACATCAATATTGCGTTTAAAAGAACGCAAAAATGCGTCATATTCAAGTTCTATACCAATATTGTTCATTTTAGATTGTATTAAAAATTACATGTTATTAAAATGTTCACCTTTCAAACTATGCCATTGCTTTTTCTATTTCCTTTTCCACCATATCTTTAGCCTCTTCCAATAACCGTTTACTTTCCTCGCAAAGGTAAAAACTTTTTTCGATTAATTCAGAAATTTGTTGTTGAATATCATAATCAACAATCGGCACAACCACATTTTCGATTTCGCTAATGCGCCAATGCAGGATAATTGAGCCGCCGGCGTCGCGTTCGGACTGTTGCTTAACGACTTCGGAATTTAGCGCTAAGGTAAGATATGCAGGTAAAACTTTTGATTTATCCTTAACGGCAAGATGCAAAATCGCGCCGGATGTTACG
>JAIROC010000262.1 GCA_031257735.1 Bacteroidales bacterium
GGAAAAGTAATGAAATAAGGATCGCAGGTTTTGTACTTGCACTTGTCGGATTGATTTTTTCTTGGACATCAATAAAATATATTAAATAATCGAATAAAAAAGAGATTAATATGAGAAGAATTTTAATTTTAGCTGCAATAGCAGCAGTAGCAGCAGGGCTGACTCCCCTGTTCGGACGAGGTCCTACCTCGTCCGAATTATCCCCGCAGGTTCTACCTGTGCAGTAAAAAGAATAAAAAAAATAACAAATATCAGTATTATACAAATTAACAGAATTGAAATGGAAAACGTATTAAAAATAAATGCAGGCATAGCCTGCTCGGATAGAGCGAACGAGGGAGAACCTCGTCCGAACGAGGGAGCAAATAATATTTTTATGTATATGTGCGCGACAAAAGTAGAATATGAGGGCGTGGAAAATGAAACTTGGCTATGGAATGTTCAGTTAAAAAATACTTATAACAAGGTAAAGAAAGGAGGTGCAAAATGAAAACTATAAACGACTTAAAAAACATCAAATCTCTAATTATAAGAGGTTCGCAAAACAGTGGTAAATCTACAACCATTCAAGAAGTATGTAAGCAACTTAATTATTCTGAAGTGTGTAAATTAAATTTTGACAAGAAGATTCTTAAAAAATCAACAATAGATAAAATTTTCAATGGAACTTACATTATCCATATTGGAGAGGAACTTATATTGATAATTGCTGGCGCATTGACCGAACAAAAGAAATCAATCAGGATAATTTTAGAACTTTGCATTGAACTGCAAATTGAAATTTCATTCGTTTTATCGGCAAGAAGATTTGCAGAACGAAATGATTTTAACACAACAAATAATGCACAAAGATTAGATGAAAATGACCCTTCTTCTAGCATAGCGACATGCTGCGCCAAATTTCAGAATAAAACAGAGATAGAACTATTTCAAAAATGGGACAAGACACTCGCGAAGTCAAAAGAGCGGGAAAAAATTAAAACCTTCCCGGAAAGGCGGGAAGTAAAACAAAAATTATTATGACAAAATCAAACATTGAAGAACGTGTCATGTACTATCAGATTGACATAAAAAAGGAGGTAAAAAATGAATAATCAAAAACTAAGCGAATTAAAATCACTTTACGAAAACGAACTGCAAGATAAAGTCAAAAATGGCTACACCCCGTTTGTCATAAGAATGACAGATTCTTACGATGGAAAAAACGGTGTGCTGTTTGTAGGAAAAGCGGAAAATATGAAAGACAAAGATAATACGACCATTGACGCCGCTTTTCATCAAGCACAAAAAGGAATAGACAAAGAGCGATTTGTCAAAAAACCTGTGGGTAAAGCTGCAGGAAGTGCATATAATCGGGTTGTATATCAACTTACAAAGGACCTGAACGACACAAAAAACATAAATAGTTTTGCCCGAACAAATTTGTATAAGCTATCTACTACAAAATCTGATATATTCGGCAGCAACTATGAAGAGATTTTCGTTGATATTTTCAAAAAAGAAATAGAATTATTACAGCCCAAATATGTGATTATGCTGACATCAGGATTGGAAAAACCATTTTTGAAAAAAATTGGCAAAAAACATACGCTTGATAAAGCAGATTTTCAGTCTAAAAGCATAAAATATATTCAATTTGATGGCTTGGAAAGCGTTTTTATTACCGCTGTTCACCCTCAGGGCAAACCTGAAAAAGAATTAGTTAAAACAATAATAAGTTTAATCAATAATACAGAAAAGATATGAAAAAGAGTAAACAAATTTTGGCAGGAATTATAGTAATAGTTGCCTTCTCATTAACTTCTTGCAGATCAACACCGCCAAAAGAATTGCAACAAAAAGCCGAACAAGGAGACAGGTATGCCGAGTACCTAATGGGAAAGTTCTATGAAGAAAAGTGTAGAAAATCCTTTTCAGGCGAAGACAATGTTCTATCATTGGAATGGTATGAGAAAGCAGCAGACCAAGGTCTTGATTCTGCTCAATTTGAAATAGGACGTTATTATTATCATAATCTTAATCATGATATAGCTATTGACTATTTATTACGGGCTGCTGAACAAGGACATGGTCGAGCACAATATTATTTAGGAATGCACTATCATCACTATGAATATGAAGACTACGAAAAAGCGGCTTATTGGACTAAAAAAAGTGCATCTCAAAATAATACGAATGGACAGCGGTTCTATGCGTATCTTCTTTTTCTCGGAGATGGAGTTGAACAAAATACAGATTCTGCTATGTATTACATGCGACTATCTGCAAACAATGTTCAAGATGAAGGTATCTATTCTCAGGTTTGTGGCGCCGATTGGTTAGGCGATATTTTTCTATTTGGGGAATATGACATTCCCATAAATCTTGATTCTGCAATATATTATTGGCAAAAAGTACCAAAATCCCTTTTCGTCTATGACGATGCTCAAAAAAAAATTAAATATGTACGCAAATATGGTTATAAAGCAATTCCTTACATTGAAAAAGAAATGGGTCTATGATTAAAACGAATAAAAAAAATGGAATAGTATTCCTTGTAATAGTAAGTTTAATGTTGACTTCTTGCGGGCCAACACCGCCAAAAGAATTGCAACAAAAAGCCGAACAAGGAGACAGGTATGCCGAATACCTAATGGGAAAGTTCTATGAAGACATAAAAAAAGACACACTTGAGGCTTTTGAATGGTATATAAAATCAGCCCAACAAGGCTTTGATTCTGCACAATATCAAATTGCTTGTTTATATAATTCTGGAACAAGTGATATTGTACAAAAAAACTATGAGGCTATTAACTATTTTATGAAAGCAGCAAAGCAAGGGCACGTAATAGCACAATGCCATTTAGGAATATATTATCGTGATGATTTGGGTAATGAAATTGGCTATGAAAAAGCGGCTTCTTGGTTTAGACAAAGCGCTGCTCAAAATAACCCAGATGCTCAAAATATTTATGCTTGTCTTTTAGAGGAAGGACTGGGAGTAAAACAAAATTTGGATTCCGCCATTTATTACTATCGTTTGGCTGCAAATAATATTCAAGCAGGGACATACAATGTTGGAGCGTATAATTTAGGCAAAAAGTTTTTACATGGAGAATGTGGTGTTGCCAGAAATTTAGATTCTGTATTATATTATTGGAAGAAAGTACCAGAATCCAATGAAAATTACAACGAAGTACAAACAATGATGAGTACAATAACTACATACGGGAAAAAAGCAATTTTATACTTGAACCCACACGAAAAAACAATTACAGCTAATGATGCAGAAATAGAGATGATATTAGTTGATGGCGGCACACTGACAATTCAAAAAGGTGAAACAGTTTATTGGAGTAGCGGTAGAGAGTATGTTCTCTCAAAAGATGGCGAAACTATTACTGTTAGTAGTTTTTGGATGTCTAAATATGAGATTACGCAGGGACAAATATATGATATTCTTGGATATGAGAATTATGATTATGACTATGAATTTTTTGAAGATTATAATACAAGAAATTATCCATCAACAGGCTACGGTCGCAGATCCTTTAGATTCTATCAGTATATTACAGATGAATTAATAAAAGCGCTAAATGATTTAGTGCCGGAATACGAATTTGACATACCAACCGAAAAAGAATGGGAATTTGCAGCACGCGGTGGAATATTCAGTGAAGGTTATAAATATGCGGGCAGTAATATGTTAGAAGAGGTTGCATGGTATAAGTCCAATGCGCAGAACAAAATCCATAAAGTTGGTTTAAAAAAGCCCAATGAACTTGGTTTTTATGATATGTTTGGGAACGTGGCAGAAGTAGTGAAAAACAACAAACCCTACTCTTTTGGTGAAAGAGGCGGTAGTTTCACAACTGAAAAAGAAGATTTCTTTTTCAGATATTCAAATTGCTACAATGCGGGTATCAGGTTGATTATGAGAGAAAAAGTACAATAAAAGATATGATTATTAACTGCCTTCAAGTAAATTTCCCGATAGAACTCGCAGAATTACGCAGAAAAATACTTTTCTATATTCTCTGCGTTTTTTAGCGAGTTTTGCGAGAAAATAAATTCATATTTTCTAATGCGTAATTTGATGTAATGATGTTGTTACAAACAAGTAGATGAAAATTAATTTTTGAATTTAAGTCAGACAAAAAAAGATAACAAAAAAAAGTAATTAATATGAAGAGAATTTTAATTTTAGCTGCAATAGCAGCAGTAGCAGGAGTAATAATGACAGCCTGCAAGAGTACAAAACCAATACAGAAAACTACAGGTTCTGTGGAAGTAACTGTTCCGCTGTCGGAAAAAGAATACCGCTCGGATAAAGACTATTTTCGAGCCACACAATCAGGTAAAAGTCCTGATTTGGCGACAGCTAAAAAGATTGCTCTGCAAAACGCAAAAGCGGAATTGGCAGGCAATATTCAAACAGTCATCAAGGCAGTTACAGAGAATTACACCAATCAGCGAACAGTGGGCGATAAGCAAGAGTTTGAGAATAAATTTGAGGAAAATGCACGCGCCGTCGTCAACCAAACGCTGAATGATGTAAAAATTATCGGCGACAAGGTGTTTAAAGAAACCGATGGCAAAATTACTTACTACATCGCCATAGAAATGAATAAGGAAGCGCTATTTGAAAAAGTATCAGACCGAATTTCAAAGGATGCCAAATTGCAGTTGGACTTCGACAAACACCAATTCCAAAAGATTTTTGATGAGGAAATGAAAAAATTTGAAGAACAACAGTAAATATAAAGTATGTTTTTTATTCGTTTCGATACAAGAATTGTGGGATTCTTGTTATTGTTTGTGCCTGTAATTTTCATGCAGGCGCAAACGGTGGAACAAGTCAAACAAAGCAGGGATTACTATTGGGGCGAGGGCGTAGGTAAAACGCTCTCGCTTGCCGATGAAGATGCTTTGTCTATGCTTATTGGCGGCATTTCGGCACATGTAGAAAGTTCTTTCAGTGTTCACACCAAAGAAGTATCAGACAATAATAAATCGGATTTTAAGCAATACGTAAACAGTGTAGTAAAAACCTACTCGAATGCAACTATCAAGAATACCGAAATATTAAGTTGGGGTGAAGAGCCGAATGTACATGTGTTTCGTTTTGTAAAGAAGTCGGAAGTGTACAAGATATTTGCCGAACGTAAGCAAAAAATCAGAGATTTTGTCGAGATTGCTCTTACTGCGGAAGCTAAATATCAGGTAGCCGACGCCTTGCGCTACTATTATTGGGCGCTGATGCTTCTGCAAAGCCATCCCGATGGGGGAAGTCTGACAATGGAAATAGCTGGCAAGGAACAGAATTTGGCTGTGTATCTCCCGCTACAAATCAATGCGATTTTCGACAACCTTGATTTTTCTGTAAGCGGTAAACAGTTTGACGACAATATTACGCATTACATACTGCAAATTAGTTACAAAAAGGAAGCTGTTGTCAATTGCGATTATTCATTTTCTAATGGTCGCAGTTGGTCTATGGTGATTAGCGCACAAAACGGAAAGGGCATAGCTGAAATGGCAGGCGATACCGCTTTGCATAAGGATATTCCCCTGAAAATAGAATATGCCTTTGAAAACGAATGGAGGATTGATAACGAAGTATATGATGTATTGCATAAGGTAGATCCGGTAATTTTCAAGAAAAGCTACCGAAAAGCGCCACTTACAATTTCCCCGACAACAAAGGAAAGTGTCGGTAATGAAAGGGTTGTTGCAGGAGTTGCAGGAGAAACTGTCGAAACTTCAGGAACTACAACAGTGAACATTCCACCGACAGTAAAAACAATTGATGGTACGTCGTATTTGCCCATGTTGCAACGGGTAGAAAATGCTGTTCGCAAGAAAACTTACGAGTCGGTACGCGACTGCTTTACGGCGGATGGCTATGATATTTTCACAAAATTGGTGCAATATGGACGCGCTGTTATTCTTTCTCAACCTGTATATTCGTTTTTGGAATTTGAGGACGGTATTTTGGTGCGCGCCTTACCCATGCGGTTTAGCTTTCAGAACAATCGCCGCATATTTGTGGAAGATGTTGTATTTAATATTTCACAAAGCGAAGGTAAAATCCGGTCGCTTTCCTTTGCTTTGCCTAACAATGTGTGTAGCGATATTTTGAAATATGAGCAATGGGAAACATATTCTCGCGTGGCAATCATTAATTTCATCGAAAACTACAAAACAGCTTACGCTTTGAAACGACTTGACTATATCGAATCTATTTTTTCGGATAATGCCTTAATCATTGTCGGGAAAGTGGTAAAAAATTATACAGGAGATAATATCCTGTCCAATAATGTAAAACTGACACCATATAGCAAGGAACAGTATATAAAACAGCTTGCTACGGTTTTCAAAAGTAACGAATACGTGAATTTGAAATTTGCCGATATCAATGTGAAAAAAGCTGGTAAAGGCGGCGAAATATACGGTATTCAACTCAAGCAGGATTATTTTTCCACCAGCTATGGTGATAAAGGCTACCTTTTTCTAATGGTAGATTTGAACAAAACCGACGAACCAATCATTCACATCCGTACATGGCAGCCTGAGAAAGATCCTGATTTCGGACTATATGATATTTCTAACTTTTAGCGTATGAACAAAAGAATATACAAATTAATATTTTTTGCCTTTGCGCTCTTCGTTTACACAACAGCGACTGCTCAGACCAATCTGGCAGTAGAGAGTTTCACCAAAGATGAAACAGATCAGGAGGCACGCATTACTTCTCCGCACAGAGACCAAAATGATAAGGTGTGCGCAATTGTAAAAATAGAGACGCCGTTACTGTTACAGGATTTTACCTTTGACGCAGGAATGATAGCAGTAGGACATAGCGAACAAAAGACAGGCGAAATATGGTTATGGCTTTCGCCCGGAACTTTGCGATTGACTATTATTCACAAGTATTTGGGTACTGTTCGTAACTATGCATTTGGCGAAGCATTGAAAGAAGCTACGGTGTATATTATGAAATTGAAATCAGGAAAGGTAACAACAATAATAGAAGAAAATACCACCCAGCAATATTTTGAAATTACTTGTGCGGCAGAGGGCGCTACCATTAAAATAGACGATGCAGCTCCGGAACTCTTTATTGATGGAAAATTTCGGAGACTGCTTTTGTATGGAAAACATAAATATACAGTGGAAGCGCCTATGTATCATCCCGAAAGCGGCATTACGGAAATAACGGAACAAAAGGCTGCTCCCATTTCTGTTGTACTTAAACCCAAATTCGGAAAACTCTCTGTCAATACGCAGCCTGAACAAGGCGCTGATGTGTTTATTGATGACGAAAAAAAAGGACAAAGTCCATTAACTGTTGAACGAATCGGCAGCGGACAACATACAATCCGTGCGGTAAAATCACAGTTTCGTCCCGTTACACAGGAAATAACCATTACCGATGGCGCTACAGAATTAATCTCGCTGACCATGCCTGCAAACTTTGCGGTTATCACACTAACTACGCCTGACGGCGGAGATATTTACATCGACGATGAAAAAAAAGCGACAGCGCGGTGGAATGGCAGGCTTACCCCGGGACAGTATAAGGTGGAATTACGAAAACCCTCTCATCGTCCTTCGGTAAAAGCTATTGAAATTACAGCGGGCATTGACAAAACTATTCAGTTGGAAGCCCCAACTCCCATTTACGGCTCATTAGACATACAAGCTAATACGGAAGCTATTATTTCTATTGACGGAATACAACAAAACACAACCCCTTATTTCATCAATAAATTACTTATTGGCAAACATGAAATAAAATTGCAAGCCGACGGTTACGTACCTTACACGCAAACGGTGGATATTTTGGAAGGAAAAACATTTGAGTTAAATGCCATATTGCAGAAAAAAGGTTCGCTTCGCATTACAGCAAATGTCTCCTCAAAAGTAACTATGGATGGGAAACAGATAGGCTATACTCCTATCACAGTAGACAATCTTTCAGCGGGGAGATACAAGATAGACCTGCAAGCCAGCGGCTACAAACCCTACACGCAAACAGTGGATATTCAGGATGGCAAAATGTCTGAGTTAAATGCTATATTACAAGAAGAAGACAAAACAGGTTCGCTTCATATCTCGGCAAATATTTCCGCGAAAGCATATATAGACGGAAAATATGTAGGCAATACTCCAATCACAATAGACAATCTTTCGGTGGGTAAAAAAAAGGTATCTTTTGAACCTTATAATAGCTATTATCGGCGGCGAACCAAACCTGTTACTGTTATTCCCGGAAATACCGAAGTGTATGGAAAACTCAAAGAGAAAGCCGACGCCGTGTGGTTGTTAGAATATCGCAATTCTTTCATTGGGGAATTCCTTGGATTTTCAGTCGGATATTGCAAAAAATGGGGAGGGTATATTCAAGGTACGACATTTCTATTCCTTGATGGGACTGCTACGGCAGGCTGTATGTTACAGGCTACTAAATTCATGTTTGTTCACGGAGGTGCAGGTTATAGCACCGATGCGGAAGCACCTTTATTGGAATTCGGCATTACATTCAAGATGAGAAGATTTGCAATGACGGTAGGTCACTATTTCCCTTTGAGACCGGGATGGGAATATAAAGAGAATTGGTATTATTGTTGGAATTTTGGTTTAGGTGGTTTTATTGAACGTTAATGAATAGCGTTACGGTAATCGGATTATATGATATTACGAACTTTTAGCATATGAAAAAGAGAATATACAAGTTGATATTTTTTATTATCACTCTATTTGCCTGTGTGACCTTATCAGCTCAGAACAATCTGTCAGTAGAGAGTTTTACCGAAGATGAAACAGACCAGGATGCTCGTATTAGCTCTAAGCGCAAAGACCAAAATGACAAGGTGTGCGCAATTGTAAAAATAGAGACACCATTACTGTTACAGGATTTTACCTTTGATGCGGGAATGACAGCAGTGGGACACAGTGAGCAAAAGACAGGCGAAATATGGCTGTGGCTTTCACCTGGAGCATTGCGATTGACTATTAACCACAAGTATTTAGGTACTATTCGTAACTATGCATTTGGAGAAGCGTTGAAAGAAGCTACGGTATATATTATGAAACTGAAATCAGGCAGTGTCAAAACTGTAGTAGAACCCAATGTTGCGTTGCAATACATTGAAATACACTGTGCGATAGAAGGCGCTACCGTTAAGATAGATAATGCAGAGCCAGAGCCATTCACCGATGGAGAATTTCAGAAATTGCTATCTTACGGGAAACACAAATATACGGTGGAAGCGCCCATGTATCACCCAGAAAGTGGTATCGCAGAAATAAATGCGCAAAAATCTGCTCCTGTTTCCGTTGCGCTTAAACCCAAATTTGGTAAACTCGTCATCAACACTCAGCCGGAACAAGGAGCTGATGTGTTTATTGACGATGAAAAAAGAGGAAAAAGCCCGCTGACCATTGAAAAACTCGGCAGTGGACAGCACAAAATCCACGCAGTAAAGTTGCAGTTTCTCCCTGCAGAGAAGAAAATAACCGTTGCCGATGGCGCATCAGAATTGCTGACGCTGAACCTGTCGCCCAACTTTGCCGTTATCACGTTAACCACACCCGACGGCGGAGATATTTATATTAATGATAAAAAAGAAGGCAGTACTAGGTGGAGCGGCAGACTTACTCAGGGTCAGTACAAGGTAGAGGTAGTGAAACCTTCGCATCGTAATTCGGTGAAAGCTATCGAAGTTACGGCAGGCATTGACAAAACCATTTCGTTGGAAGCTCCCGTACCCATTTACGGTTCGCTCAATGTAACGTCAGGCAATATAAATGCCGCTATTTTTATTGACGGGAAAAAGGAACAAGAAACAACGCCTGTCCTTATTAATAAGGTAATTATTGGCAAACATGAAATAGAATTACAAGCTGACGGCTACATGCCTTATAGAGAAACGGTGGATATTCCAGAAGGAAAAATATTTGAACTGAAAGCTACATTGCAGGAAAAAGACAAGGATCATGTTGCAAATAAACCGTTGAAATATGATAGAACAAGAGGTCCTTCCAATGCGTTTTTATCAATGCTTGTGCCGGGATTAGGTGTACATAAGGTAACAGGCAAAGAGAAAAATGGTGTTGGAAGAACTCTAACTGTTTATGGCATTATAGGGGCGAGTATTGGTTGCAAATTGTGGTCGAATAGCGAATATAAAAAGTACCATGATGCAACCGAACAATCAGCAATGGATAAGCATTACAATATGGCAAACGGTTTAAATAAAACGTTTTATATAGGTATGGCAATAGGAGCTACTGTATGGCTTTACGATATTATTTGGGTTGCGGCAAAAGGAGCTAAAAATAAAAAAGAGAATAAAGCGTGGCAACAAAGACATCTAGGATTTTACTACAATCCTAAATTGAATGTAAGTGGATTAAGTTATACAATAAATTTTTAATGAGAGATGAAGAAAATAATCTTGATGGTAATAGTAAGTTTATGTTTGATTTCCTGCAAAAAAATGGAATGGAATTTGAAACGTGATAATCCGTTGGACGAAGTGAATAATATAGAAAATCCTGCTGGGGATAAGAAGAAAGAAATCGAAATGGTATATGTGCAGGGCGGCACGTTCAATATGGGTAGCAATGATGGAAACAGTAATGAACAACCAGTGCATCAGGTAACGCTTAGCAGTTATTATATTAGTAAATACGAGATAACGCAAGCACAGTGGAAAGCAGTAATGGGCAACAATCCTTCTTACTTTAAAGGCGATAATTTGCCGGTAGAACAAGTAAGTTGGGATGATGTACAGGAATTTATCTCCCGTTTAAATGCAGCAACAGGGGAACAATATCGTTTGCCGACGGAGGCAGAATGGGAATATGCGGCACGTGGAGGACAACAAAGTAATAGATATAGCTACAGTGGTAGCAACAACGTGAATGATGTGGCGTGGTATTCTAGTAATTCGGATAACAAAACACATGCTGTAGGTACAAAACAAGCCAATGAGTTGGGTATTTACGACATGAGTGGAAATGTATGGGAATGGTGTTATGATTGGTATGGGACATATTCAGCATCAGCGCAGCATGATCCTATGGGCGCATCTTCAGGCTCCTACCGTGTGCGTCGGGGCGGTAGCTGGTTCAGCAACGCGGCCGACTGTCGCGTGTCCTTTCGCTCCTACGCTTCGCCGGGCCTTCGCTACTACTACCTCGGCTTCCGGGTGGCTTGCAGTTCAAAATAAAGCAGGGCGTTTTGCCAAAAAGACACGGAGCGGAGTGTCAAAAAGGCAAAACGTTAGGATTAAAAATGAGGGAAGAAGGCACGAAAGAGGTTGTGTGAAAAGTATTTTCGTAACAACAGAGATCGTCATTGCGAGTAACCGTTTTGATTCTCAAAAGCACAAATGCAATGACGCTTTATGTCTCATAATACGGCATTTATAAAAAGCGTCATTATAAGGAGCGCAGCGACGTGGCACCCGTAAGAGCAGCGGAGCTAATCCCTAACAATCAATGCGTTTTGGGGTAGGGATTGGCTACGCCGAGCTCCACTTCGCTTCGGTTGCTTCGCGGAGCCTGTCCCGAACGAAGTGTGGGGGCTCGCAATGACGGCGTTGTCGGAGGATTTTTTGAGCGCTACTACAGAGATAAATGCAGGCACAGCCTGCAGGGATAGAGCGAACGAGGTAGAACCTCGTCCGAACGAGGGAAAGAATGACAGCATGAAGGGAAAAAGTAGAGATGAGGCTACATGTTCGGACGAGGTTCTACCTCGTTCGAATTATCCCCGCAGGTTCTACCTGCGTAATAAAAAGAATAACATAAGAAACGTATTAAGAATAAATGCAGGCATAGCCTGCTCGGAGTGTTTTCACACAACCTCGAAAGGGCAAAAGCGTTCAAACAACGCCGTCATTGCGGGCGTGACCCCGCACCCGAAGCGAAGCGGAGAGCAGCGGAGCTAATCCCCATCCTAAAACGCATTGTCGGAGGGAATGTATTAAAAATAGATGCAGGCATAGCCTGCTCGGATAGAGCAAACGAAGATTTATATTACCTATGAAGGAGTTAGTTTATTCGGCATTAGCAAGGCGGCAGTAAAGATTGGCGTTTATACAATATTATATAATAGGGGGCGTTTTTTCTTTCCAATTTGTATGGGAACTTGTCCACATTGGAGAATAAGAACTTTTTATGAGAATGCAAAAATAGACAATATCTTACTCATTTTAAAACAGCTCTTCATGAATATTTGAAAGAAAGAATAGAAATATATATAAACCAGAAAACAAAATAATTATGACAAAGAAAATATCATTAATACTAACATTGTCTGTCTTGTTTTTATCATTTACATTCGGACAAAATTTTGATTTGACAACTAAATTAAGCAAAAAACAAATGTATAAAGACTTTGATACATTTGTTCAAATTATGGATAGCAGTACACATTGTTTTGTACGTAAAATCGCAACCGGCTATGATCCCGTTATCGCAATCAAAATGAAAAGGGAGGAAATAAAAAAAATAAAATCATACGGCGAATTTATTCAATTTTTATACTATTGTTTACCTTCAACCATGACAACACATGTTCGAATGATTGGTGACTATAAAGGATTTTATGGTATAAAATATATTGACACTCAAGCAGTCAAACCATTAATGAATGCATATATAGCTTATCTTAATACGCTCCCAAATTCAGTTGTGGGATTAGGAAACGGATTTTATTATCAGGGAGGATATTATATTTATGGAACACAAAGGTTTATTAATATAACTACATCTGACACGGTCATTATATCGAATTATCGTGTATTAAAACATAATGATGAACCTATTAATATTTTCAACAAACTACAATTAATGGTTGGAAATGCTTCTGTTCGCCGTTGGGATTATTCTCTTCAACAATATTATATGGTTTATGGTCCCTATATTCCTCGTACTGACAGAATGACGGTAGAAGATTATCCAAGTAAAAAAATAGTGGATATTGATATGGAAAATTATAGACGTCAAATATATACTTCATCTTTGCCATTAAGTATGTGGGATACGTTACCTCTTGAGCAATCAGAAACTATGAAAGTAAAATATTATGATAGTCTACATCTACTCTATATTTATATGGGAGCAATGATATATGATGAAGGTGTTTTTGCTCATTCAATCAAGGAAGCAGGAAAAGGTAAACAAATAGATAAAATCATTTGGGATATTCGGGGCAATTATGGAGGAGATGATTTTGCATGGATGAGTGTATTGTCGGCAATTATAAAAAACCCTCTTCCAAGAACAGCTTCAATCGGTTTTCGAAATACGGAATGTATGAAGAAGATTTTTGAGGATTATATAGAGCAAAATTCAACACCTCCTAAAAAAATCTCGAAACAAATAATCTCTTTTTTGGATAGTACAGAATTTTTAACGGTTCGTTTCGGAGGCATAACTGAAGAGGGAGACACGGCATATATTATGTCTGATAGCAATTCTTTACAATACGATGGAACTATTTATGTTTTACAAGACGAATATACGATTTCTTCTGCTGGTGTTTTGATTGCCTATTGTCGCGATTATTCTCAATTAATATCAGTTGGTATACCTACCGGACTGATTGCAGGTAAAGGAATTACTCCCGCTATTTTTCAATTACCAGAATCGAAATTTACTTTTATCATGGAGCCAGAAGTAGATCTTACAAATACAAAAACGGCATTTGATGTTTTTCATGACCGTCCAGAAATAGAAATTTATCCTACCTTTGAAGAACTTATTGAAAAAAATGATTATGGTGTCTTTTTCAACCAACGTGGTGATGAATTTCTGTTTAAGCATGATTATCTTTTTAAAAAGGTGTTGAAAATGGAATAAATTATGAGTAGTTCTTTCCCTTTCTTCCATCAACACGATGCAATGATTACCTTAAACAATGAACAATGAACAATGAATAATGGAAATACAAGACGATTGTAAAAAATTGTTCAATCATTTTAGAGGATTTATTTTGATATTTCTTTATATCAAACTCG
>JAIROC010000308.1 GCA_031257735.1 Bacteroidales bacterium
TCGCCCCAAACTTCTTCATTGAGAATATAGATCAGATTATTACCGTCTAACTTCAAATCGTAAGTATTATCTTTGTATGTTATTTCATTAAGCCAGCTGCCTGTAGCAACGTAGTCAAAACGAGCATCAGCGGCTTTTATATCATCCATTACTTTTGATACAAGTACGCTGTCATCAAAACGGTAGCCCCATGCGAATGCTATTTCGGGATCACACCAATTTACAGCAAAAATAGCTTCGCTTGTTCCTTCTCCTATCCAATAGATAATATCGTTGGAGGTTATTGTATTGTTTTTGTCTATTCTAAACTGTACGAAAATAGTATCATTGGCAGTAATATTGGTAACGGTATAACTATTGTTTATTACAGAACTCGTTACATCGATATTCCCTAACGTTACGCTTCCTACATGATAGCCTGCATTCGGTTGAAAAGAATAAGTAATACTTGCCCCTTTCGTTACTGTGCTATCTCCCATTGGACTGATTGTTCCATAGCTTCCGCTTTTTGCATGGATGGTATAGAGAGACGGATTGGGGTCACTTACAGGGATAATATTAGTAGTTGTGAATGTCAAATTGACCCAATCAGTGATAGCACAATCTGGTCCTCCTATTTCAAGAATATCACCATTCCCAACAAGCTGACTTGTAACAACGTTAGCCATTAAATCATTTATGCTGTAGTAAGGATATTCAGCTATTTCTGCCAAATTATAAGTCCCATCCTGATAAGAATAATTGCCCAAACCATTTGGAGTACCTGATATGCTTATACGAGAATCCGCCGCATCAATAGCCGCAAACATTGCTCCTGCTGTAGGTGATCCATCAAATCGATACCCCCATGCCAAACCAATATCATCATTACAGAAATTCACAATGAGAATAGCCTCATTAGAGCCACTCCCTACCCAATAGTTAATACTCGCAGGGGTTATTCTTTGTCCCCATGCACACACATTAATTAGCGTTACCAATACGGTAACTAACATTAATTTCCTTGACATTTTTTGTCTTTTGTTTTTTGTTACTGAATGTTTCAACATCTTTTTAAATTTTGTTTTTGTTACTGAATGTTTCATCATTTTTTTAAATTTTGTTTTTGTTATTAATCTTTTTTATTATCACCATTTGAAAATTATTTTTCCTTGGAATTGTCGTCCCGTCATGGGATAGCTTTTTACGACTTCGTATTGCGTATTCAATATATTAAGGCATTCTGCCCGTAAAGTTAGTTGAATGTTTTCCCATTTAAAAAGTCGAAAAACAGCGATGCTGTGGTCAAAATAGTGTTCGAGATAGTTTGACGGAATATTTTGTCCCAAACAGTAGCGTTCTCCCGCATAGAGAACAGCATAAGAACAGTTTATCCACTTTGTCAGTATCGCGAAAATACCCGATCCCGAATGTTTTGGCGTATACGGAATTTGATGTTTATATGTCTTGGAATTTATATCTGTCATGTCGATTGCCTGTTGAAAAGTATAATTCACACCGAGTTCAAAGGTAATATGCTTATG
The DNA here is from genome assembly GCA_031257735.1 of Bacteroidales bacterium. GTDB lineage: Bacteria > Bacteroidota > Bacteroidia > Bacteroidales > WCHB1-69 > JAIROC01. The sequence goes on from JAIROC010000308.1 coordinate 1,524, forward strand.
CGCTTTGACGTCTAATGTTGTTTGAATGTCCATTCCTGTAATGCTTACCTTTCCGAGATTTATCATTGACCAAATAAACAGATTTTTGTTTGGAATGGCAATGATTTTATCCCTGATACGATTGTGATACACATCAGCCCTAACCGAAAAATAGGGAATGTTCAAATGTAAATACTTCATCCACGTCATTCCGAAATTGATTTGATGCGTATTTTCCGGCAAAAGATGAATATTACCCACCAAACGATAATATAAATCGTTGAATGTCGGCAAACGGAAAATGTTTTTGTAGAAAGCCCGCAAATAAAATTCTTCTTTCTTCAACGGTTTGAAAGAGACGCTTGCCGATGGCGTAAATTTACTGTAACTATCCCCTGCTTCCCCTGTTTGCACTTTGTCTGCGACTAAAGTATGGAGAACCGTTACCGCAAGATTTATCCTTTTATCAGTATAAGCCGCCGACAAAGCCGTCAAACAGGAATATCGAACAGGATTAGAAAAATCCTGCATGGAAACATGTAGATTATTTAACGATAAATCATTTGCCAACGAGAGGGAAAGCATTTTTAACGGTTTGTACAATACGGCATTCGATATATAATATTCTCGTTGACGGTATGTATTGTCCAATTTCCCTTCCGCATTCAAATAATCAGGGTCAAGATAACGGGTATAACTGTAATTCATTTTTCCATTCGCCTGATAACTGACCTTTTGAGAGATGTCATAACGATAATGCACTTGCGTAAATACATTTTCATCCCACATCCTTTGTCGTGATTGGGTGTTGTAAAGAATAACAGCGCCCGGCAATCCCTGATTGGAATGATAATAAAACACTTTTGCCGACAAAAAATGTTTGGGAGAGAAGTGAACAAAACAATTTGCATCCATTCTGAAGACCTGTATATCGGTATTTTTTCTTTTTTCTTTGGAGATACTGTCTCCATTATGGACAGTGAATGGATATTCTCCTTTGTTGTAGATATATTCGGCGTGAAGAGAGGTAGATACATGTTTTCCTGCTTTATTTTCCAACAACAAAGAAGGATTCAAAAGCGCAAAAGCTCCCCCACAAAACGACGCCTTGAGATTAATCGTTTTTTTATCGGTAAAGACAGGCTTGACAGTGTGAAAATTCAATACGCTTGCCGAAGCAAACAGACGCGCAGGATGAAATATATCATTTTCATTTCCATTGTTCAGAGAAATAAAATCCATATTATCCAACGAGAAGCGTCCTATATTGATTTGTCCTGTTTGATAGTCCGAAACAGCCAATCCGTCGTATGCCACCATGGTATGGTTTGCGCCCAGACTGCGAATCGACACTGTTTTCAATCCACCAATGCCGCCATAATCTTTTACCGTAACACCGGAAAAATGTTTGATAACGTCGGAAAGTTGTACGGAAGGAATTTTTTCCAATCGTGAACTGTCCAATACCTGTATGGAAGTGGAAGAATTATGTTTGTTCAATATACGATTTCCATAAACATCCACCTCTTTCAATACCTGTACCTTGACAGTATCCTGTGCTTCTACAGAAGCATTTAATCCCGTCAGTATCACTGTGCCAAAAATATAATAAAACAACTTTCCTTTACAACAAAACATCCACGTGTTTAATTACTGTTTATACTAACAAAAACCTGTAAAGAAAAGAGAACCGAAATAGAAAAGATGATTTCTGTTTCATTGTTCTGTCTTTTCCTCGAAAGATTTTTGAACCTATTGTTTGGCAGGTCTTCTGACTTACTCCCGTTTTGAAAGCCTTCCCATTTCTTTCAGATAGAAACAGTGGCAAAAGTATTTCAAAACGTTATAAAGAGATTACAGCAGCGGGACTGTTAAGGATTTTCACCTTATTCCCTTTTAATTCGTATCTATTTTTATAACGAAACCAAATCGCTGCAAAGGTAGTAAAAAAATTAATACACCCACACACAAAAAATATTTTTTTCAATCTATCATGAAAAAGGATGAAAAGGACGCAATAATGGCATTGTTGTGTTTCTTGTTTGCAATTATGTATGGAAGAAATGAATTTATGTATTTTCGGACAGACACTTAGGTAGCATTATTACAAATGTTTCTGTCGGGACTGTGACTTATGTGATTTGTATGATTATTCTGAATGTCTGCATCAGCCCTGTAGTGAAGCGGAGAACACTGAATTTGTATTTTGAAAGACAAATGTCACAAACATTGACCTTGTTTGCACTTGAAAGCGATCGTTGTCGCGAGCATTGAGTAGGAGGGTGGACGACTGAACAAATCCCGGTTACTCGTCTACCAATTAGCTATGCTGCTCTCCGCTTCGCTACGGGGCATAATTAAAAAAGTTGTACCTTTGCAATCATCATTAATAGTTATCAACGAGTATGGAAACAAAAAAAAGAAAACGCATACCTTACGGCAATGCAAACTTTGAAAATATAAGAACGGAAAACTATGTTTACATAGATAAAACACAATATATTGAATTATTGGAACAGGAAAATAATAAGAATTTATTTTTGACCCGTCCACGTAAATTCGGA
>JAIROC010000371.1 GCA_031257735.1 Bacteroidales bacterium
CGATTAGACATTCGCCCACCCTATCAGCGTGAATTTATTTACAAAGACAAGCAGCGCGACGCCGTGATTGATACGGTTACCAACGGCTTTCCGCTCAACGTAATGTATTGGGCAGTACGTGAAGATGATAATTATGAAGTGATTGACGGGCAGCAGCGTACAATTTCCGTTTGTCAGTATGTACATGGCGATTTCTCTTTTGGCCTGCGCTATTTCCATAATCTGCAAAACGACGAAAAAGAGCAAATATTGAACTACCGCTTGATGATTTATATTTGTAGCGGTGCTGACAGCGAACGACTTAAATGGTTTGAAACAATCAACATTGCGGGCGAGCAGTTGACAAAGCAAGAATTACGCAACGCCGTATATTCCGGCTCGTGGGTATCCGATGCAAAGCGGTATTTCAGCAAAAACGGTTGTGTAGCCTACCAAATTGGCAAAGATTATCTCACAGGCTCGGCAATTCGTCAGGATTTTTTAGAAAAGGCGATTGACTGGCTGTCGGAAGGAAATATCGAAAAATATATGGGCAGCCACCAGCACGACGCCAATGCCAACGATTTGTGGCTTTATTTTCAGTCGGTAATAAGCTGGGCAAAAGTACTTTTTCCAAAATACCGAAAGGAAATGAAAGGCGTCGACTGGGGTAATCTCTACAATCGGTTCAAGGGTAAACAATTTGATACAAAAGCGCTTGAAAAGGAAGTTGACCGCATGATGCAAGACGTTGATGTAACCAAAAAATCAGGTATTTATAGCTACCTGATTGACGGGCAGGAGCGACACCTTAACATTCGCGCCTTTGACGACCGTATCAAGCGGGAAGTGTACGAGCAACAGGATGGAATTTGTCCGCACTGCAAGAAGCATTTTGATATTGGCGAAATGGAAGCCGACCACATAACACCCTGGCACGAAGGCGGACAAACAGTCAAAGAAAACTGTCAAATGCTTTGTAAAGAATGTAATAGAAGAAAGTCGGGGAAATAAAATTTGAGCGATATGTCGGACAAAATTGTTTTTGCGGCGAAAGTAAACGGTTGTTAGACGAGGCTAAAGATATGGTGGAAAGGGAAATAGAAAAATAATGACAAAGTAAAATATGAATAATTATGGCAAAAGAATTTAAAAAAATCGGGCATAATATAAATCTACATTGGTTTATAATTCACAAAGTTAATAAAACGGCAGGTGAACGACGAGCCACTTTAAAATTGGCAAAAACAATAATCGTGCCAACAGATAAAGAACGGCGATTCGTGGCAATTGCTTCTGAAGCATATTATAAAAAATCAGCCCCAACTTATGGAATCTTTGATGATTTGAAATCTAATAAATTCCAAAGAGAACTTTTATCTTATAAAAAGCTGCAAGATTTTTATGTTTTCTCGTGTAATTGTATGGAATATTACAAGAATAATATAGAAGATGTTGCGCCTGCGACAGGTGGATTTATTGTATTTGTCCATTATTTCGATACAGAGAAAAACACAGAATTTGTATTAGTATTATCAATTAATAATAAGGATGGTTATGTATTTAACGAGGACAAATTAACTATAGAAGATACAAAAAATATTGAACTGAATAAAATTGACCTCGCTTGTCAGATTAACATTACAAAGTGGGATGATTATCAAAACAACCCAAATTCAGACGTTAAAACTTATTTGTCGTTAATCAAAGGCAATAAGGATTTAAGTGTCTATTTTATGAAATTTATTGGTAATGCCAATCAAACTACAAGCACAGAATCTTCAAAACGACTAGTTAATGCACTTGATAGTTTTTGTAAAAAAAATAAGTATAGCAGAGAAAAAACAGTAGAAACAAAAAACAGAGTTTCCGATTACTGTAAAGATTGTATGAAAGAAAAGAAAGAGATTTCATTGTCTGCCATATCCGCATTGATTGACATCGAAAATCCAACTTTATTTCAAGAATATGCCTCTGACGAAGAACAAGCCGTTGATGAAGTAATAAGTGGAGATGCAAAAGTCTTACGACGCATAGGTTCTGTGAAATATAAAGACAAAGAAGGTAAACTATCAATAGAATTTAGCAACGAATTGTTACTTGATAAGAAAATTGTTTATGACGACAATAAAAAGCAATTAACAATTAAAGACATTTCTCTTTCAGACCAAATTCCAAATTAAAGAAAATGTTAGCGCATTTTGCAAGTATAATCAATTCACCACAAGTTAATGTTAATGTTGTTGGAGACAGTGTTTTTATAAACAATTATACTATAAATAGTTTGGTTTGTTTAAATTCATTGGATACCCAACAATGTATCAATTCATTTCATAAAAATGGAAATATTGTGACTTTTTATGACTTAGCGATTGGTGATACGATAAATATTGAATTGTCGTTACTTCGTTTAACAACGATAGGATATTACGAAACATTAGATTCTTTCATAACGAAAAATACGTATTCTGTTCCTACGCAATCATTTTACATTAGAGATATTAATTGTTTCAGTTCAGATAACAACAATATTATTGATTCATACCGAAGTGTTATATCATTAATTGTTGCAATAAAAAGAAATGCAAGATATTGTCATTCTGAAGCAGACATAGATATTTCTTTAATATTTAAAGAAGATAAAGCCTTACTATTGCCATTTGTTTATGATGCAACTGACATTCAACAAATTTCACAAGATAATATAGATAACATTAACGGTATTGTAACAATATTTTGCAGTGGCGACTCCAAAGAAAAATTGATTTTTATCAATGAATTAATTGACTTTCTAATTGCTGAAAATGAAAATAGCAGGTTCAAATTTTTACTTTCTCATATTGCTGAATTTTCCGATAGAGCCAATAATGCTTATCAATATTACATTAGAGATTTTTCTTACAACAGACTCAAAACAGAATTAGATAATGCTACTTTGGAATATTCAAAGAAAATACAATCTGTTATAAACGATGCCCAAACAAAATTAATTGCTATTCCAATGGCTTTTGTACTTGCAACAGCAAGTATGGATTTTGACAAAATTTTAAGCAGTAAAAATATCGGAATAGTTGTTAGTTTATTTGTTTTTGCATGGTTAATTGAATTATTTATTAGAAATCAAAAGAGTGCATTAGTATTTATAAAACAAAATATTGATGTATATAAACAAACATTCAAATCAATTGATGATATTGTAGAAAATTCATTCAAAACAGTTGATGCAGAATGGAAAAAGCAAAATAGAAGAATTATAACTATTAACTGGATTATTTGGAGTATTCCTATTATAATATTAATTATTTCAATCATTTTTCTTTTCATACAAAATCCATAATTACAGATACAATAATAGAATGCTACAATTGAACATGTCGAAAATAAGAAACATATCTGTTCATTTTGTTGGTAATAAAACAACTGACGAAATATTAAAAATATCATTAAATCAACTTGATATCAGTGAAAAAATTGGTGATATTCTGAACTTATATTTTTCCAACTCTTTTAAATCCTCCGAATACTTCACTTTCTATCACGACATTGATATAAATATGAACGAAGTATTTGTATGTGCAAATAAGATTTTCGACAACCCCGAAACCCTTTTGGAGCAATCCCAAAACCT
>JAIROC010000376.1 GCA_031257735.1 Bacteroidales bacterium
TGAAAAACAATGGCATATCATATAAAGAGGCTTTACAGTACTGTAGGATTGATTTTCCGGATAAAATGGATAAGCAGTTGGAATTTGATTTTGGGCGATTTTCTTGAGCGCAGAAAAAAACAGTTTTTGTATTGTATCAAGCAGTGATATCTTTTTCAAATTCGCCGGGTAGCAGGAATCCGAATTGGTGGATATCGTCTGCGGTCATCACGCCGGACGAAAACAGTCCTTGTGCCCATGAGTGTACATCACGCCGGCACAGGCGGACGGTTTCGAGCAGTAAAGTTTTACGCTGTTTTCGGTCGTTATTCGATGCTGCCTGCGTTTTGCAGAGGTTCATCAAAGTTTGCAGTTTGTCGCGGTTTGCGGTGAGCCGGTCGAAAAGTTCGGATGGTATAGTCCATGCGGGCTGGTGTTCTATGATGCGGTTGACAAGGTTATCAATATTGTCGAACTTTTCGCTGATACTTCCATTCCACCATTTGCGATATGTACTTTTATTGATAGCCGTGCCGGTCCGAAGATGTTTTTCGGATTCGCCGGGTAGCAGGAATCCGAGCCGGTGAATATCGTCCACTGTCATTACGCCGGATGAAACCCGGTTATACGCCCACGAGCGTATCTGATTCCGGCACAGGTGGACAGTTTCGTCCAACAGAGTTTTACGCAGGCGGATATTATCGTTCGATACTGCCGGCATTTTGCATAGGTTTATCAATGTCTGCAACTGGTCGCGGTTTGCGGCGAGACGGTCGAAAAGTTCGGCTGGCAGCGCCCATGCTGGGTGTTCTATGATGCAGTTGACAAGGTTGTTAATATTGTCGAACCTCTCGTTGATATTTCCTTTCCTCCATTTGTAATATATACTTCTATCAATAGCCGCGCCGGCATTAAGATATTTTTCGGATTCGCCGGGTAGCAGGAAGCCGAGCGTATGGAAATCGTCTTTGGTCATCACGCCGGACGAAAACAATCCGTACGCCCATGGGCGTACATCACGCCGACACAGGTTGACTGTTTCGAGCAGTAAAGTTTTACGCTGTTTCCGGTCGCTATTCGATGCTTCGGGTGTATTGCAGACAGTTATTACTGTTTTCAGCTGGTTTCGATTTGCGATGAGCCGGTCGAAAAGTCCGGTTGGTATCGTCCATGCGGGCTGGTGTTCTATGATGCGATTGACAAGGTTGTCGATATTGCCGAACCTCTCGCTGATACTTCCATTCCACCATTTGCTTCGTGTATTGCCCATAATACAATTTTGGCGTCAAAACGATTACCACCTTATACTTCTTGGCGAGGCAACCGTCGAAGACCTCATAGTAGAAGTCTATTGCCTTGGCTGATTCGCCGCGATACGTTATTGGCGACAAGGCGTTCGCTTCGTATGCTGCTTTGCCGTAAGAGGTTTGAAGCCCTTCGAGGCGGTTTCGCTATCTGCCGAAAGAGGTTTGAAGCCCTTCGAGACGGTTTCGCTATCCGCCGAAAGTATATTTACGACCGTCGAACTTGTTTCGGAATATTCCGACGGTACGAAACAATATGAAAAGTTTATGGAAAAAGTGGCAAAAAAGGGCTTAATTTGCCTGTAATTATCTGTAAATAAGGGTTTTACCCTCCCAACCACACAAAATTTCGCGCAGAGAGCGGGTTTCGCCAAACGGAGATTGGAAAGCGAAAACGGACGACAACGCACAGCAACCGCCAAACGTTGTGATACGTTCTGTAAACCAAGCATCTGTATGTAATCGAACCATCATTTTAATCTGTTTTTTATTCATTTAACAAAGCGCAAAAGTAATACTTTTTTAATTAATCCCTTAAATCCGCAAGAAAAAATTTGGAAAAACGGCAAATCATTTTTTCAAAAGGGTAAAACAAGGAAGTTTCTCAATTCGGTTATTAATCTCTATTCTTTCTTCCTCAAATGCTGCAATTCCGGGTCAATTCATCTGCGACAATCTGTTTCACGTCCGCTTTGATTTGATTGTAATTCTATCTATCAACAGTTTCATACAAGTGTAAAAACGTTTTTGTTGATTTACAGATAAAACCGTATCTTTGCGAATGGAAAATTCCGTAAAAATGACGGTGCAGTCTGATAATTAATTATTAGCAGTGAAAATAAAAAGTAGGTATGAAAAAAACTCCCTTGTCTTTCAAAACAAGGTAGTTTCTCAATTCTGTTAATCTCTTATTCTTTCTTCCTCAAATGCTGCAATTCCGGATCATTTTCAATCCTCGCAAGTTCGTCTGCGACAATCTGTTTGTCTTATCTCTGTGCATACTTGTCTGCATTCTGCATACTAGGAATCGAGAGATAGATCGAGATAGAGATAATGAGGATGACCTGTTAGAATACCTGTTTTTACACTTTTTATTAATCCAACTACAATTCCGGCAATCCGGACAATAGGTATTTTGGGATTATTTTGACGTTTTATCGAATTTTCAGCATTATTTGTTCAATTATTTTTTGCGTTTTTCAATAATGGCTAAAAAAAGATTATTGATTTTCGCAAAAAAACACCTGTATTTTATTTGTCATTTGCGAAAATCAATAAAAAAATGTGAAAATGGCGTTTTTTCGTTCAAAATTTGCGAAAATCAATAATGACCTGAAAAGTTGTTGCATTTTTCAATTTTCATGGACGAACAATACGGAATATCTTTGCGGAAAATTTACAGTACGAATGACAATATTTAGTTTTTATAATAAAAATGCAAGAAATGAACAGTAAAATAAACAATAAAATGATTGAAAAAAAGATGGTTATGGAAATTACAAAATGGCAAATAATGATTGTATTTATATTGGTTATCTCAACATCCATGGCTCAAACGGTGCAAACAGTCAGGGGAAAAGCGCTTGACAGGCAAACAGGCTCTCCCGTCAGCAACGCCGCCATATCGGTACAAAAGCAGGATAAACATACAATCAGCGATAGCGATGGGGTTTTTATTTTGGAAAATATACCGTTAGGACGACATCATTTCCTCATACAGCATATTGGATACGAACGGGAAGAATTATACAACATCTCGGTGGACGCGGGCAAGGAAACATATCTGGAAATTTTGCTTGAACCGGCAATATTTGCCCTGGATGAGGTTGTACTTACATATAAACCGTCGAAAGACAGGGCAGTGAACGAAATGGCAGGCGTTAGCGCACGCTCGTTTTCGGTCGAAGAAACCGAACGGTACGCCGGAAGTTTGGGCGACCCTTCGAGAATGGTAGCGAATTACGCCGGAGTGGTAGCCTCGGGCGACCAGCGTAACGACATTATAATCAGAGGAAATTCTCCAATGGGAGTTCTTTGGAGAGTTGACGGTTTTTCTATTCCCAATCCCAATCACTTTGGAGCGGTAGGGACAAGTGGAGGACCTGTTGGTATGTTGAATAACAATTTGTTGAAAACATCCGACTTTTATACCGGAGCATTTCCTGCCGAATTTGGCAATGCTCTTGCCGGCGCTTTTGACGTTTATCTGCGTAATGGCAATACGAAAAAGTATCAGTTTGTCGGACAGGTTGGATTTAACGGGTTTGAACTGGGCGCCGAAGGTCCGGTTCCCATAAGCAAAGAAAGTTCGTTTCTTATAAACTACCGCTATTCTACACTCGCTGTATTTGACGCTTTGCATATTAATATGGGATTGGGGCGTACCATTCCTCAATATCAGGACATATCGTTCAAAATTACGCTTGGAAAGACAAAATCCGGAGAATGGTCGCTGTTTGGAATAGGAGGCACAAGCTACATCGAATTACTGGACGAAAACGCCGAAAGCAATACATGGTCGTATGGCTTTACGGGACAAAATACCCTCTTTGGTTCGGATTTGGCGGTTGTCGGTCTGACTAACAAAAAGATTATTTCAGAGAATACCTCCATTGAAACAAAAGTCTCCTATCAGGGGCAACGTAATCAAACAAAAATAGATACGTTTTCGATGTTACAGGTTCTGTCTCCACAGTACCGTTCGTCTTTGGGTGAAAACAGGTATATGATTTCAACAAAAATCAAAACAAGGACAGGCAACCGGAATATCATTGCAGGCGGGATAACATACAGCCTGCGTCAGCCGATACTGGATGATTACATTCATACGCAGGCAGGTACTGTGACGTTGCGCGACAGCAAGATACTCACTTCCGATATGGAATCTTTTGTCGAGTATAAAAGAATTGTATCCGGTCGATTGAATGTTTATGGAGGATTGCATTACCTGCATCTGTTTTTTAACAACACGGGTTCTCTTGAACCAAGAGCAGGCGTCAATTACAGACTGTCTGACCGTCATGTACTTCGCTTGGGATACGGTCTTCACGGGCAACAGCAGTCTTTCCTGTTTTATCTCCTGAAATTGAGACAGCAGGATGGCAGTGTCGAAATGACAAACCGTAATATGGGATTCAGCAAAAGCCATCACATAGTTCTCGGATACGACTGGCTGTTGAACGATAACTTAAGATTGAAACTTGAGACTTACTATCAGCATCTGTTTAATATTCCCGTCACGACAACCGATTCAACCTATTCTATACTGAATGCCGGCGACAATTTTTATATCCCGGAAGTTCACCGGCTGGAAAATAAAAGTACCGGCAAAAATTACGGAGCAGAGTTGACCTTTGAACAGTTTTTTGCCCGGAACTATTACTGGCTGATTACTGCATCCATTTATGATTCAAAATATAAAGGCTATGATAAGATTGAAAGAAATACGGCTTTTAACGGGAATTTTTCGTTCAACGCTCTGTTTGGCTATGAATGGAAAATTACGGACTGGCTGCGGTTAACATCTAATATTCGGGGAGTATGGACGGGAAGTAAACGGTATATTCCGATAGATGTGGAGGCTTCGAGAACCGCCGGACAGGCAGTGTATCTAAAAGATGCAAGTTATGAGAACAGATATGACGATTATCTGAAAATAGATTTTAGAACGGGAGTAAAAATTTATCAGGGTAAAATTACCCACGAATTTGCAGTTGACTTACAAAATGTATCCGATAATAAAAACATCCTGATGCAAAGTTATGATAAAAGCAGGGGTGTGGTTAAATATGAATATCAGTCAGGATTTTATCCGATGGCGCTTTATAGAATTTTATTTTAATATTTTAAACAGTATAAATATGATAGAAGATTTGTTGCCACAAAAAGACCCAATAGTTATGGTTTCATCCTTAAAAGATGACAATATATTTTTAGAAATCAAGGATGATAATATTTTCTTGGATAATAACATATTTCAAGAAGCCGGAATATTGGAACACATTGCGCAGGCAGTTATAGTATATATGTATAACAAAGAGAAATTTACGAGTATTCAGCCTAAAATCGGGAAAATTTCAAATACCAAATTTGAAAGAGAAGTTCATAAAGGAGAAATACTCGAAACAAAGATTAATATTCGCATTAAGAACGATGATGTGCTTGATTTAGAGGCTATTTCTTTTGTTTATGCAGAAAGGGTTGCATCGACTGAAATGTTACTTATTTTATAGGAGGATAATTTATTATGAATCTGTTTTTAAACAAATTATATAGTGTGGAAGAAAAATTAGATGACCGAATAACGGTAAAATTGAACTGTAATCATAAAATTTTTTCCGGTCATTTTCCTGATAATCCAATTTTGCCGGGAGTGTGTGCTTTACAAATAGCGAAAGAGCTTTTGCAAAAATCAACTATTGCAGAAATTGGATCTATTCGATACTTTTATCCTATCAATCCCAATATAACATGTATTTTAGTTTATTATTTTGCCAAAGATAAAGGGCAGATTAATGTATTTGATGAAAACCAACAATTATTAATTGAGATAAAGAAATTAAATTTTAAATAGATTATCATGAGAACAATAGATGAAATTCAAAAACAAGTGATTCGATTATTAGCTCAAATTGCAGATGTTGAAGAGGATGTTTTTCAACCAAATGTTTCAATTTGGGATACTTTAGACTCTCTTATGGGTCTTGAACTTTCTGTGAGAATTGAAAGAGATTTTGGCATTAGACTCACAAAAGAGGATTTTACGGCTAACAACACGCCATATTTGTTAGCAACATTAATTTATTCAAAACAAAAATAATTATGGAAATTAATTTAAAAGACAAGACATACATTGTAACCGGCGGTTCTAAAGGAATTGGACGAGCAATAGTTGTCGAATTAGTTCAAGCAGGGGCAAATGTTGCTTTTACATTCAATAAGGGAGCAGATGATGCAGAAATTTTGGTAAATGAATTGAAACAATATCCATCAAAAGTAAAGAAATATCAATTGGATATAACTCATTTCAATAAAATTCCAGAATTTATAGACCAAGTTGTATCGGATTTTGAAATTGTGGATGGCATTATCAATAATGCCGGCATTACTAAAGATAATCTTTTTGCGGATATGACCATAGCAGAATGGGATAGTGTTATAGACACAAATTTAACAGCTATGTTTCATATTAACAAGCATATAATCCCTTATTTCCTGAAACAGTTGAATGGCAAGATAATTAATATATCTTCCGCCAGTGGATTGTCCAGCCCAAGAGGGCAAGCAAATTATTCAGCAAGTAAGGCAGGCGTCATTGCTTTAACTAAAACACTTGCGAAAGAATATGCGTGGGCAAATATTTCAGTAAATGCAGTTGCTCCCGGATATATATCAACTGCAATGACCGATTTTCCAAAAGAGAAAATACAGGGAATAAAAAAACTCATTCCTCTTAAACGGTTCGGAAAAACAGAAGAAGTAGCATATCTTGTTGTGTTTTTACTTTCGGAATATAGTAATTATATTAATGGACAGACAATTGTTATTGATGGAGGTATCCTTAATTCATTAATATGAGAAAAATAGTAGTAACAGGACTTGGTATTGTCAGTCCTATTGGAAATTCTATTCCTGAATTTTGGTCATCTGTAATTGCTGGAAAAACTGGAGTCCAAAACTTGACTAAAATAAAAGATAAAGGATATCCCAATAATGCAAAGGCAGCGGAAATAAGAAATTTCCCTTTTTTGTCTCAATATGAGAATTACAGTGCAGCCGTTTCATATTTGATTCAGGCAATTAATGAAGCGCTACTAAATTCCGGTATTGACGGGAAAGAGAAGAAAAAAATCGCATTGATTGTAGGAACTACAAATGGGAATCATGATTTTGCCGAAACTTTGGTTGATAAATATAATCCGGATTTTTCATCACAGGATTTTTCATCTGAATTTATTGAATATTTTCCAAACAGTAAAATGTATGAATTAAGTATAAAAACGGCAAAAGAATGTGGACTTGGAGGTATTAATATGGTTATCCCTACTGCATGTGCCGCTGGAAATTATGCTATTGGGACTGCATTCTCATTGATAAAGCATGGCGAGACAGAAATAGCTTTAGCAGGAGGTTCTGACCCTTTTGTACGTTCATGTTATAATATATTCTATCAGTTAGGGGCAATGTCATATAGTCACTGTAGTCCGTTTGACCAAAATAGAGAAGGTATGGTAGTTGGCGAGGGTGCAGGAGTACTTTTGTTGGAAGAATTAGAACATGCATTGTTACGGGGAGCGAATATCATAGCGGAGGTTAAAGGATACGGATTAAGTTGTGACGCTTATCATCCTGTAAGTCCGGATCCAAAAGGGCAAGGCGCAATACGTGCAATAAAAATGGCTTTAGAAAATGCAAATTTGGATAAGACGTGTATAAGTTACATTAGCGCTCATGCTACCGGAACATTTGCAAATGATGCGCATGAATATATTGCAATGTCTGAAGTATTCCAAGAATTATTGCCCAATATCCCCATAAATGGACTAAAATCAATGTTAGGACATTGCATGGGTGCAGCCAGTGCATTTGAGGCTATTGTTGCTTCATTGTCTATCAGAGACCAAATTATGCCACCAACAATAAATACAATAAACATTGATCCGGAGTTTAAATTACTTTCTGAATTGAACTCTTCAAGCAAACAAATGAAAATAGAAAATGTAATGAGTAATGCTTTTGGTTTTGGCGGGAATGTTTCAAGTTTAATAATAGGAAAATATAATTAAATAAATCATGAATGTAAATTTAGGAATAAAAAAGGTAGGTTTTTTATATGGCGATAAAAAAACAGGAAATGACGGATTTTGTGAATTTATTCTTTCAAAAGAAAAATCCCCCAAAATAAAAGATTATGACCCTGATGGTTATATCCCTGTAAGGGGGAAAAAATATATGAGTAATAGTAGTAAACTTTATTGTAACCTCACTCATCAGTGTCTTCCAAATGTGATTATTGAACAGTATAAAAAGAATAGAATTGGATTATATAATTGTACAGATATGCCACATCTTGAAGATAGTATTATGTTTGATTCAGAAGCACAAAAATATGGTATCAATGGTGTAAGTCCAATGTTGGTGCCAAATACTTTAGCAAATGTATGTTCAGGGCAAATGGCAATTCTATCAGGTATCAATGGGGTTAATTTTACCATGACGTCCGGCGCTGTTTCTATTTCAAATGCTCTTTCAGTCGTCAATTTGCATATTTATGAAAATTTCATTGATATTGCTATTTTAGTTTCAATGGAAATGTCATCCGCTATGCACAGCGCTATCAGACAGCATAGGATAAGAACTTCAATTGAGCAAAAATTACAAAATTCACCCGAACTTGGCGCATCTATACTTGTAGGCAAAAGTAATAAAGATGATTTAGCGACAATTATCTATATTGACTCTTCTTTATCAATTAATAATACCCTTGAAGATACTTTTAATGAGTTGCTTAATGGAATTTTAAATAAACAAATTGACATCATATTAATTGACAGCGGAGCTTCCTTTATCAATAAATCTATAATTAATTCCATTATGAATAAAAAGGGTATTAATGTTCCTGTTATTTACCTTGAAGAGCAAACTGGAATTTGTGATAATACAGGAAGCCTTTTATCTATTTTATATAGTATTAATCTATTTAATAAAAAATTGCGTGATTATCATAACAAAATATCTACGATATTAACATGTTCTTTTGATATTTCAGGTTATGTTTCGATACAAATCGTTGAATTAAAAAATTAAAAATTGTTAAATTAAAAAATTAAAAATTAAAATTATGAGGTTTTTAAAAATTATGTTATTTCTATGTTGTACTCCATTTTTTGTACAAGCACAACAATTAAAAATTAAAATTGAGGGAATTGAAAAGATTCAAGGACAATTGAGGATTGGGATTTTTACAGAAAAAGAAGAATTTGCTGGAGAAAATCCTGTCATAGGTAAAGTTATCAACATTTCTAATAAAATAGAAACATGTGTGTTTGATGACTTAAAAGAAGGTAAATATGCGATATCTGTTTATCAGGATTTGAATAAAAATGGTAAATTGGATAAGAATTTTTTTGGCATACCTACAGAAAAATATGGTTTTAGTAATAATCCTAAATCACGTAAAGTTCCGGAATTTAAACAATGCAGTTTTGATTTTAAAAAAGAAGAAATGCTTATAATCATAAAATTACAATAGAATAAGCATGATTTATGACTGAAAAGAGAAAAGATAAAACTATATCTTTGCGAATGGAAAAATTCCGTAAAAATGACGGTGCAGTCTGATAATTAATTATTAGCAGTGAAAATAAGGGATACGAAATAAATAACTTGTGATAGTTATTTTGATTCATTCACAACAGTAATTTATCCACAGATTACACAGATTTACACAGATTTTTTAATCTGTGTAATCTGTGGATACTTATTTATTTCGTATCCCTAAAAAGTAGGTATGAAAAAAAACTCCCTTGTCTTTCAAAACAAGGGAGTTTCTCAATTATGTTAATCTCTATTCTTTCTTCCTCAAATGCTGCAATTCCGGGTCATTTTCAATTCGTTTCAATTCCTCAGCGACAATCTGTTTCACGTCTGCTTTGATTTGATTGTAATTCGCGTCAATCTGTTCCTGCAT
>JAIROC010000382.1 GCA_031257735.1 Bacteroidales bacterium
ATAGAATTAATGAAAGAAAACAATCAGATTACCATTATCGAATTATCTAATAAATTAAAAGTAACGGTAAGAACTATCAACAGAGATATTACACAATTAAAAGAAATGAAAAAAATCGACAGAGTAGGCTCGGACAAAACCGGTCATTGGCTAATTCTAAATCAGGAAGATAAAAATGGCAACAATAAATTTTAAACATTCCGAGCATGAAAATATTCATTAACAACAAAGAAACAGAGGTTACACCGAGTAAAGTTGAATGACCTGAAACATAATATGGATATATCACGAATACCGAATCCAACTCAAAAAGACTTGGACAGGTTGGCGCGGTATGAAAAAGAATACAGGCAGATACTTGGATATTTAGAGCCGACATGACAACTAAAAAAGTGTTGAAAAATGAATAATTAGTTAGGTACTGTATACGTTCTGGGGAAAATTAAAAAATCTGCGAGAATCAAGATAATCTGCGCTATCCGCGTGCTAAAAACGACGAACTTTCATAGCGCCTCAAAAAATATCGTATATTTGTATTCGTTATTTAATGCCTTTTTATATGTTAGATTCGTTATTAATAAAGAATTACAGGATTCTGAAAGAGTTTAAAGTAAATGCTCTCGCACAGATTAATTTGATTACAGGAAAAAACAATACCGGAAAATCAACTATTCTTGAGGCTATTTCGCTTTATACCTGTAAAGGAGATTTGAGTTGTATTCTTCAATTATTGAAAGATAATGGAGAATATTTTGGAGAACAACAGGAGTTGAATATACGATTACTGTCATCTGTCTTTACCGACAGAATCATTTCCTTCGACCCACAAAGCGCTATTGTAACGGGTAATATCGACAATACCCAATATATCCGGTTGAAATTTGTTAAATATGTCGATGAATTGCAAAAAAACGGACAGGAACATATTGTGGGTAAAAAAATTCTTCCCGATAACAGTGAAACCGATGATTATAAAACAGGATTTACTGTAAAAATCAATAATTCTTCGTCCCAACTTTTTCTTGAAGAAAAATTTAGTCTCATGTTTGGATACAGAAATTTGTTTATTCCCGACAAGTTTCAATATATCAGAGCTGGAAATACCGTAACAGATACAGGGAAAATGTTCGATAACATTATTTTGACCGATAAAGAAAAGTATGTGATTGAAGCATTGAGAATAATAGAACCTCGAACGGAACGAATAGCCTTTGTTATGGATGAATATTCCCGCAAGAGAAATGCCGTAGTGAAACTGTCGAACGCGGCAGGCACACAATCGTTAAAGAGTATGGGCGATGGTATTAATCATGTCTTAACTATTATTTTAGCTCTGGTGAACGCTGAAAACGGGTTTTTACTGATTGACGAATTTGAAAACGGTTTGCATTACAGCGTCCAGAAACAATTGTGGAAAATGATTTTCAAACTGTCGCAAATGTTAAATATTCAGGTTTTTGTGACAACTCACAGTAATGATTGTATTTCCGGTTTCGAAAACGTCCTGAACAGTTCCGAAAATACTGTCAAAGGTAAACTTATCAGGCTGGAAAATATCAACGGTCATATCAAACATGTTGAATACCTTTCTGATGAACTGAAAATCGCTAACGAACAAAAAATCGAAACCAGATGACAAACAGAATACTTTTAGTAGAAGGAAGCGACGATAAACATGTCATTTATGCATTATGTAAGAAATACAGGATTCCGGATAATTTTGAAGTAATTGACTGTAATGGCGTAGATAATCTGATAGAACAAATACCTGTTAGATTTAAAACATCAGAAATAGAAACAATCGGAATCATAATAGATGCAGATGATAATTTACAGTCGCAATGGTGTCGTCTGAAAAATATTTTGTCGACAACCGGTTTTGCTGTACCGCAAACTTTACCAAAGACGGGATTAATTTTAGAAAAAGATTTGCAAAAAACAGGAGTATGGATAATGCCAAACAATAACGCCAATGGCATGTTAGAAGATTTTATCACATTTCTAATCCCTCCTGAAGATAAACTCTTACCTGTTGTGCATTCCACATTAAACGATATTGAATTCCGGCAATTGAACAAATATTCTATGGTACATAAATCAAAAGCCGTAATTCATACATGGCTGGCTTGGCAAGAAGAACCGGGTAAGCCTATGGGATTGAGCATTACAAAAAAATATTTATCGGCAGATGATGCAACATGCCATAATTTTATACAATGGGTGAATAATCTGTTTGAAAATTAAAACTTCTTTAAATTTTAAATTATTTTCAATTCCGAGCATGAAAATATTCATTAACAACAAAGAAACAGAGGTTACACCGGGCGAGACGCTGATAGAAACAGCCCGTAGAGAAGGGTTTGCGATTCCCTCGCTTTGTTACGCAAAAAATGCAAAACATAAATCCTCGTGCATGGTTTGCGCTGTAAAAGACTGTAGAACAGGGCAAATTATACCGTCTTGCACAACATTTCCGGTTGAGGGTATGACGATTGACGCCGAGTGTGAAGAAGTGATGCAGACGCGCACACTCTCGCTCGAACTGCTGCTGAGCGACCACCGCGCCGACTGCGAAGCGCCGTGTTCGATGGT
>JAIROC010000388.1 GCA_031257735.1 Bacteroidales bacterium
CCGTAAATTTCTTTCCTTATTGCCGTAAATTTCTTTCCTTATTGCCGTAAATTTCTATAAGGATAGCCGTAAATTTCTTTCCTTATAGAAATTTACGGCTATCCTTATAGAAATTTATGACCGTCTTTTTAGCGTTTTTTTTTGTTCCGACAGGAATAAATTCGAAATATCCATCAGAGATGTTCCATTAGAGACAAAATGTTGATAGAAAAGATACAATCGTTCAAAAACGCCATCCTCATAAAGACAGAACCGCTTCTTTCTTTTATTTGTCATCATCTTTTAGAATGGGAAAAGTCAGTCTTTTTACGGCAAGGGCATAAAATTCCAAAAAAAAATTGTATCTTTGCAGCCCGAATTTTAGGACAGAATTATTGTAATATAAAAGTAAAATAGATAGAAGATGAAAAGAACATTTCAACCTTCAAACCGGAAGAGAAAAAATAAACATGGTTTCAGAGAAAGAATGTCTACCGCCAACGGAAGAAGAGTTTTAGCAGCAAGAAGAGCTAAAGGACGAAAAAAATTATCCGTTTCCGATGAAAAATTAGGCGGAAAAAAGTTCTAATCTCCTAGATGAATGAAACGTAAAGAAATAGAGGCGTGCTAGAGAAAAGGACGTCTCTCTTTCTTTTTCTTAATTTTGACATACCCCATTATGAAAAATATCCTTGCTTTGGTAGGAAGACCTAATACAGGAAAATCTACACTTTTCAACCGACTTACAAAGACGCGAGATGCTATTGTTGATGCTACCTCAGGCGTAACACGTGATAGACACTATGGAAGGGCAAATTGGAATGGCATTGATTTTTCGGTTATTGATACGGGGGGATATGTTCTCAATTCCGACGATATTTACGAAAACGAAATACGTAAACAGGTTAATCTTGCTATAGAAGAAGCTGATGTTATTTTATTTTTGGTAGACGGCAGAGACGGAATAACTTCTTTAGACGAAGATATTGCAAAGATGTTACGAGCTGCAAAGAAGCCTGTCTTTTTGGTTGTCAATAAAATAGATTCTCCTTCCAACTATATTGACCAAATGGAATTTTATGCCTTGGGATTTCCTGAATTATACGCTGTTTCGGCTGCGTCGGGAAGTGGAACAGGTGAATTGTTGGATGAAGCAGTTAAACATTTTTCAACAACAGAAGATAATGTGGAAAAAGATATTCCAAAAATTGCGGTTGTTGGTCGTCCCAATGTTGGAAAATCTTCAATCATAAATGCTTTCCTGAACACCGATAGAAATATTGTAACTCCATTAGCAGGTACAACAAGAGATAGTATTTATTCTCGATATAAAGGATTTGGGTTTGATTTTTATTTGGTTGATACTGCAGGTTTACGGAAAAAGAAAAATGTAGAAGCAGATTTGGAGTTTTATTCTGTGATGAGAACCATTCGCGCCATTGAAAATTCAGATGTATGTATTGTTATGTGCGATGCTGTCAATGGGTTTGAAGCGCAGGACTTGAATATTCTTAGTTTAGCACAACGAAATAAAAAAGGAGTTGTAATTGTTGTCAATAAATGGGATTTGATTGAAAAAGATGCAAATACTCATCTCGCATTCGAAAGAAGCATTTATGAAAAAATTGCTCCCTACAAAGATGTACCTGTTATTTTTACTTCTGTGATTAACAAACAACGTATCTTTAAAGTTTTAGAGACTGCGATTGCTGTTTACCATAATTGCAGACGCAAAATTTCTACTTCAACGCTTAATGATACATTATTGTCTTTGATTTCGGAAAATCCCCCCCCTGTACAAAAAGATAAGGTAGTGCGAATAAAATACATTACTCAACTCCCGACAAATACTCCATCTTTTGCTTTCTTTTGTAATCTGCCACAATATGTGCGGGATACGTATAAACGTTTTTTGGAAAATAAGATGCGGGAATATTGGGATTTTTCAGGCGCGCCTTTAAATATCTATTTCAGAAAAAAATAAGTAATGATTATTACTTCTGTTAAGAATTATATCTACTGTCAGTTGCGTACATTATCTATTCGCATACTGTTTCTTGTATTGATGTATACTGTTTTTCGTATTGTCTTTTATATAGCAAATACGACTAACTTTTCAAGCAGCCGTTTATCTGTATTTTTTTATGGAATACAGTTTGATTTGTCTGCTATTTTTTACACAAATGCGCCGTATATTATTGCAGTTTTACTTCCTTTTGCTTTCTATCATAAAAAGGTATATCGGAAAATGTGCGACGTCTATTTTATTTTGATAAACAGTTTTGCAGCCTTTGTTTCCTACATTGATGTGGCATATTTTCCTTATGTCTTGAAGAGAATGACTGCCGATATTCTTTCTTATATGCAAATAGGATTTGATTTCCAAACTTTATTACCTTCTTTCTTAAAACAGTTTTGGTATTTGTTTTTGATATTCATTGCAACACTGTTTGGCATTGTATTCATTGTGAAATTGACAAACAAAATCACAGACAATACATCAATATCACACATATTTTCGTGGAAGAGTTTTGTATATAGCATGATGATTTTTTTTGCAAGCCTGTTTTTTTCGGTTATTTTCATGCGGGGAGGATTTCAATTACGACCGCTTACCTTAATAGATACAGGGAAAAACGCTTCCATACAAAATGCAGTTTTGATTTCCAATACTCCTTTTACGTTGATACACAGTTTTGGCAAACAAAGTAATATCGAAAAACATTATTTTCAAGACTTGGAAGAAGCCGAGCTTTATTTTAAACCTGTTCTTACACAGATAGCGCCTTCTTCGGAAGATTGTTATCCTGTCAAGAACGTAGTAGTGATTGTTTTGGAGAGTTTTTCTCAATATTTGGTTCAGGACAGAGATACAAATACAGTCGGTTATCAGGGATATTGTCCATTTGTGGACAGTCTTCTTCATCGGTCGATTTCATTTAATGGTATTGCAAACGGACGACGTACTATTGAAGCCCTGCCTGCCATATTTGGTGGAATACCGACTTTGTTAGATATAAGTTATGTAGAAACTGCATTTGCCAATAATTATTCTTTTTCTCCCGTTGAAATATTGAAACGTCAAGGATATAATACGCTCTTTTTTCACGGAGCAAAAAACGGTTCTATGAATATTGAAAGTTACTGTTATTCTATTGGCTTTGAAAAATATTATGGGAAAAACCAATATCCTAATCCGTCCGACTACGACGGTATCTGGGGGATAAGTGATAGACCTTATTTAAAATATGTTGCAAAGACTTTGAATACTGTTCGTCATCCATTTTTTGCAGGTATACTGACATTGTCTTCACATAATCCATTTATTTTGCCCAAAGACGCCGAAGGACTTGATATTAAACAGGGAGAACATCCCATGCAAACAGTTGCATCTTATACCGATTATGCCTTACGAGAATTTTTTGATGAAATATCTCATTATAGTTGGTATGACAGTACTTTATTTGTATTCACGGCGGATCATACAGGAGAAGGAACGGTGGCTGTGCCTGATAATAGATATATGTCTTATCAAATTCCAATTTTTTTCTATCATCCTTTGGCAAACCGTCATAAAACAAAACATATCATTCAACAGGTGGATATTATGCCTTCTATTTTTTCCTGTCTCAAAATAGATAAGCCGCTGTTTTCTTTTGGGAATACTGTTTTTGATACAACATATATTCCTTTTGCTGTAAATTATCTGTCGGGAATATATCAATTTATTACGGATGATTTTGTTTTGCAATTCGACGGAGAAAAGACAACAGGATTTTTCAACATACAAACAGATGTAGCTATGCAACATAATCTAAAGGATGTTATGCCAGATAAAGTCGCTCTGTACGAACAAAAACTAAAAGCTATTATTCAATCCTACACAACAAGAATGAATAGAAATAAATTGTTTATCGAAAGAGTTATGAGTGATGGGTGATGAGTGATGAGTGATGGGTGATGGGTTAGGCTGACGCAAACTAAAATAATTAGCTATGCTGCTCTCCGCTTCGCTTCAGGGCATAATTCATAATCCATAACTCATAACTAACTATAGTAAAGGGAACTGTTTTAGCGGATAAGGTTACTGTTTTTTTGCAAAAGATAAAAGCATCCTGTTGTAAAGAAGTTTCGGATAAAGGGAAGTTTGGCGATAAAGGGATGAAGTTTACGCGGTTTTAGATGAAATTTGATTTCGTAATGCGGATTGATAAAGTAAAGCGTTTCCTGAAAAATCACATATCCATTATTTTTCGCATATTGACGAAATTGTTCCACTGTTATTCTGCAGTTTTTGACAGACATTAATTCTTCAATCGTACTTTTGTCTTCCCCGCACAAAGACAGGATGGATTTATAAATAAATTTTGGCAAAATGTGATAAAAAGGCAAACGTGACAGTAATTTATTTTGACAAATCTGTTGATGTCCACCAAAAGGCATATACCATGCAGGAAAAGCGAAATAAATGATACCGTCTTCTTTGATGAAATCCTTGATGAGATGAAAGAAACGTTGTTTATCAGGTATGTGTTCGATAACATCCCTGACAAAGATAATATCAAATTTTCCCAAGTCGGAAACATTAAACACATTATCACAAAAAAAATGGACTTTCTCATTATTTTCAGCATCCAATATCTGACAAGCTTCTTTAATTCTTGCCGAACTCAAGTCAAAACCTGTTACATTACAACCCAATTCAAGGAAAGGTTGTAAATTTCCTCCTGCTCCGCAACCTATTTCCAATACATGCATGTTACTTGAAATTGGATAATATTTTTCAATATAAGGAAGAATATATTTTTTTGTGGAATAAGCCAATTCATCAAAATAAAGTTGTCCGTCAAAATGTCTTTTCTGCATCGTAAGCAAATAAATTAAAGTTACTTTATGATTATATGTCCTTTACCTGTAAAAAAAGTAATACAGATAAAGTATTTTAATTATAGTCTCTATAACTCAAAAATAGAATAAATAGTATTTCAGAGGAGCGGAAATGTTTTCAATTGTAAATATGGGTTATGAGTTATTTTAGTTTGCGTCAGAATAACACAAGCAAGAAATTCATAACTTATAACTCATAACTCATTCGTATGATTAGCTTAATCTTTAATTATCACGCGAATAGAAAGAGTGGTGAAAATTTCGATTAGTTCTTGTCTTTTTTTTATTATTTATATAAAAATTTTAAGTACCTTTGCCGCCACGTTTGTAAGACCAAATTGATACATTTATTTGAAAAGAAAATATACATTTATTTATACTATCAAACTTCAAAGTTTAATTATTGTTCATAGTAAGTAATTATAATATGGAAGAACAACAAGAACGGAAATTTACGGGAAATAATCTGCAGGCTACTAATAACGAGAGAATTGAAAATGTTCAAAAAGAAGAAATATCTATACCTGAAAAGGAGTTGACGCAAAAAGAAGATACTTTGCAGGTCATAGATACTCCTCAATTGGAAGAAAAAAAAGAAGCTGAAAAAGAAAAAGAAGTCAATATAAAAAAAACTGAAATGGAAAAAAGAAATGACAATTTTCAACAGAAAAAAGTAAATGATACTATTATTGTCGTTCCTGAAAAAAAAGAGCAAACAACAAATGAAGAAGTAACAAATAAAGAAGCGTCCACAGAAATTGAAAACGTTGAAAAAGATAAAGAGACACCCACAGTAGTTGAAAAAGTTGAAAAAGTTGAAAATATGCATACAGAAGTTGAAAAAGTTGAAAAGACACCCACAGAAGTTGAAAAAGTTAAAGAGACAGACATGATAGATGAAAAAGGTGGAGATATACCCACAGAAATTGAAAAAGTAGAAGAGACAGCCATAATAGTCGAAAAAGTAGAAGAAACAGACACTGTAGTCGAAAAGGCTGAAGAAACAGACACGATTGATGAAAAAGTAGAAGAAACAGCCATAATAGTCGAAAAGGTTGAAGAGACAGACACGGTTGATGAAAAAATTGAAGAGACAGCCATAATAGTCGAAAAGGCTGAAGAGACAGACACTGTAGTCGAAAAGGTCGAAACGGATACTGTAGTCGAAAAGGTTGAAGAGACAGACACGGTAGTCGAAAAGGCTGAAGAAACAGACACCGTAGTCGAAAAGGTTGAAGAGACAGACATGGTAGTCAAAAAGGTCGAAGGGACAGACATAGTAGTCGAAAAGACTGAAGAGACAGACACGGTAGTCGAAAAAGTAGGAGAGACAGACATAGTAGTTGAAAAGGTCGAAAAGGTTGAAGAGACAGACATAGTAGATGAAAAAGATGAAGAGACAAAAGAAAATTTTGCTGAAATTTCTAAGAAAACAGCCAAATATCAATCTCAAGCTGAATTGTCGGCAAGAGAAGAAAGTGCATCGGAAGAAATAGAAATTGCAGATGATTTTTTTGACCATCTCAATCGTCGAGAAGTAGTAGAAACTCTTGAGGAGATTGTAGTAGAAACAGACATTATTAAAGTAAAGAAACAAATTTCGCTACTCAAGATTAGATTTTTGAAACTGACGAAAGAAGAAAAAGAAGAACGTTTACAGTCGTTTTTGGCAAATGGTGGAAATAGAGAAGACTTTGATTCTTCTGCCGATGAATTGGATATACGCTTTAATGAAGCATTTGACCATTACAGAGCAAATAAAGCAAAATATACAGAAGACCTTGAACAAATCAAGATTATCAACTTGGAGAAAAAACGGGCGCTGATAGAAGAACTGAAACAGCTCATCGAATTATCTACCGATTCTTTGAAACAAATATATGATCGTTTTAGAGAAATCCAAGTAATGTGGAAAGAAATAGGTCCTGTTCCCCAAGGCAATATGGTTGAATTGTGGCAGAATTATCATTTCTACGTAGAAAAATTCTTTGACAAGGTAAAAATAAACAGAGAACTAAGAGACCTTGACCTGAAAAAAAACTTGGAACGCAAATTGGAAATCTGTGAAAAAACAGAAGCCTTGTTGTTGGAAACTTCTATTGTACGATCTTTCAAGTTGCTGCAACAATATCATCAGGAGTGGAAAGAATCAGGTCCTGTCGAAGAAGATAAGAAAGAAGAATTATGGAACCGATTTAAAACGGCTTCAGATAAAATTAATCAGAATCGCAAAGATTATTATGACGAACTTGATAAACAACAAAATGAAAATTACGCAGCGAAATTGATTCTTTGTGAAAAAATGGAAGAAATTGCGGATACGACCATTGTTTCTCTTACTAAAATGGAAGCGATGACTAATCAAGTAAAGGATTTGTTTAAAACATGGGAAACGATAGGACTTGTACATAGAGATTTGCGTGATGCGATTTGGGAACGCTTTCGTAAAGCAGGTGATGCTTTCTTTGCCAATAAAAAGCAATACTTAATCAAACACAGAGAACAACAGATTGATAATTACAATATGAAATTAAGCATGTGTATGCAAGCCGAAGCTCTTGCATCTCGCAAAGATTGGAATAAAGCAACAAAAGAAATCATTGCCTTACAAAAAGAATGGAAAACGACAGGTTTTCTTATGCGTCGTCAATCAGATGCGTTATGGAACCGTTTCCGTAAAGCATGTGATTCCTTTTTTACGGCAAAAGCTGAATTTTTTAGTGATGTTCGTAAACATGAAATTGAAAATTTGCGAAAGAAAGAAGAGCTTATCAAACGTGTAAATGAATATGTCTTTGTTGATTCAAGAGAAGAGAATTTTGAAGCATTGAAGGCTTTTCAACGAGAATGGACTGCAATAGGATATACTGCTACATCAGAAAAAGAACGTCTCTGGAATACCTTTCACGATGCTATTGATAAACGCTTTGAAGAATTGAAAACTTCTGTACAGGAATTTGATAAATCCAAATATACAGAACATATCAATAACATGATAACGAAAGATAAAAAAGAAAAAAGAGAAAACAATGCCATAGAAAGAGAACAACGTTTTCTCCAAAATAAAATAAAACAACTTACAGATGACGTCAACCTGTGGGAAAATAATTTAAGTTTCTTTGCGCATTCAAAAAATAGTGATGAACTGAGAGCTCAGTTTAATACGAAAATTGAACAGACAAAACAGGAAATAGCCGCTCTCAAAGCAAAACTTGCTATCGTACAAGAGAGTAAAAAAAATAAAGAGCCTGTCGAAAACAAAAATAAAGAAAACACAGGAAACAAAAATAAAGGGAAACGAAAAAAATAAACCAGTAAGCAAATATTTTTGGTCGTTTGCGGTAAGTTTTAAAGACCACACATAAAGGAATATATCTTGATAAATCAGGATATATTCCTTTAGTTTTTATGGGTTATGTCAACGTTTTCCTGTTGTTTCATCATCATATTGCAGACAGTAATGATTGCCATGACTCCAAATACAGGAACTGCCAACTTTTCCGTATCCAGAAAATTATTGAGTATACCGTGACAGAAATAGGTCGTCAATGCTAACACACACATCAAGGAAAGTAAGCGTAATCGTTGGTCTGTTGCTTTTCGATACATTTTGATACCGATATTTAAAACAGTTAAAACCAATATAAGTACGGAAATCAGTCCGATAAATCCTGTTTCAGATAAAGGACCAAGATATTCACTGTGAGCATTTCCTCCTGTTCCTGCATTGGTGGTTATGGTGGTTCGATAAGCAGGATTTTGATACGGCGCATAATTAAATTGGTAAGTACCTGGTCCCCATCCAAAGAAAGGTTTTTCTTTGAACATCTCTATTGCTGCAGACCATCTGTTCAGACGTTCTACATTGGAGGCATCCGAAGATATATTTGTCATTGATTGAATATGTTCGACAAAGTTTCCTGCAGAAGAATCCTGTGTGTTTTTACTTAACCTGCTCATTATTTCGGTTTGGAACGAAAAGAACAATATAACAATAGTCGCCATGATAAAGAGAACCGTTTTAATTCTTATTTTTAGCAACAATATAGTCCATAAACCAAATGAAGTTAAAAGACTTAACCATGCAGCGCGAGAAAAAGACAAATATAAACCAATAAACATTGGACATAATAACGCTAATGAAAGCATTCGTTGCCACTTGGGCAGGGATTTGATAAAAGGAATGATAGACAAAATACAAATAAAGAACGCCAAAACAGCTCCATAAGCCGTATGGTCATTGTAAAAAGGACTTGTTACTCGATATGCAACATTACGTATATCTGACACTTGTATATGCCAATAACTGATAATACACACTACAATAGCTAATCCCGTTGCATAAGAAAGTAAGAAAGTAATGGCGGAATGAATATCCTTTTTCAGATATTGCGCAAACAGAAAATAAACGGGAACGACAAACCATAATTTCGCAATAAAAAATTTAAACGAAACTATTGGAATGGTACTCGTAATGGATGTAACAAATATCCAAAATAAATAAAATAAAATAGACAGACTGATTTTATGTTTGGTAATTGCCAATGGATATGAATTATCCAATATAACGCGTAATAAAAACACTATTGTTATTCCGGCAAGCATTAATTCACTTGGAAGCGAAAATCCAAAGTCTATTTTCGGTATTATATCTCTCAATTCAACCGAAAAGGGAACTATAAACGCCATCAGGTAAAAAAACTTTTCCAGATGAAATACAAGAATATAAATTCCTATCAATCCGAAAACCAAATAAGGTATCCAAAACTTTTCCCTGAGTATAAACAGAGAACAGAATGCAATGAACCCAAAGCACATCAGGAATACAAAACAATAGTATTTGTTTTGACGAAGAAATATCTGAATTTTTGCTAACAAACTTTTCAAGACAATTACTTAAAGTGAAAACAATTATTTTTCCGATGAATTTCTCCTTACGGAATTATAAGTTCGTTTGATATTTTCCTTGCCGAAAATCAATAATAGCGCCAATGCAAGCGAGCAGAAAGTAGACACTATGACAATGAGCGCCCTTTTAGGATATGCTTTTTTATCTGTAGCGACAGCATATTCTACCACAAATTTTTGAGACATATAATAATCTGCATCCACACGCATATTTTGATATTGTTGCTGTATGGTCATCTGACCTCTTTTCAAAAAGAAAATCCTGTCTCGAATAGCCAGATACACAGGTCCCCATTTTTCCAAAACAGTTAATTCTTCTTTTATCCGTTTTGCTCCTGCTGTATTTCCACTTGCAATATCTTTGGCATATTGTTGAATTAATCCTTCGGACTGACTTTCGTAATCATAAACGCCATAACTCATTATTGTGGAGAGAGAATCTGCAAGTTTTGCGGTAAGTTCATCGGTTTTGTTCATCTCATCCTGCAAAATTGCGAAAGCTTCTTCAGAACGTCGTTTAATGATTTTACGTTTGAGTATATCGTAATAATCAACAATTTCATTTGCCATATCTGCTGCAAATTGGGGACTTACATCCAAAACAGAAACTTGTACCCCCATAAAATCTGTTCGGGAGAAAGAACAACTGTTTCGTACTTGTTCATACAATTTTGCTTTCCACTGTTTTTGTGTTGTATCTATACCGTAATGCACTGCCAAATTAAATCTTTCAATCAAATGATCTTTAATTTCTCTGGAGTTAAGGATTTGGAGCATTTGGTCAATCTTCATATCGTCTCCGAATTGTGTAGCGTCTAAATATTCATTGTAATTACCTGAGACCATAATCATTTGAGATAGGGCATTACTTGCTGTAGGCATCATGATTGCCGATGATTTGTATCGCGGAGGAATAAGCAGCGATACTGTTGTAGAGGCTATAGCTGCTACAACTCCAACTATTAATAAGGTTTTCCACC
Organism: Bacteroidales bacterium; assembly: GCA_031257735.1. Lineage (GTDB taxonomy): Bacteria > Bacteroidota > Bacteroidia > Bacteroidales > WCHB1-69 > JAIROC01. Next base: position 10,755 of record JAIROC010000388.1, read on the forward strand.
ATTGAACAAGTATGATAATGATATTTATGGGATTTCTACTTTCTTTGTTTTCCATTACTCTTTGTTGTTTTAATGTATTTTTTAATATTAAATTAGGTCAATATATTTTCTTCTTCTATTGGATATGCCAAGTGATGCAAATAGGGCAATAAAACAGTAATATGTTTACCCCAAACGTCAATAAAGTTCTTTTTGTGTACGAATAATGCACTTTCTTGGGCTGTCTGTGTATTTTTGTTATACGATAAAATAAAATTTTTCATATCTTGATATATATCGGACAACATTTCGCAGATAGAACAGGTTTTCATTTCACTTTCCGACCATGAATACAATTCAAAAAATTCGATTTCCGTTAATTTTTCTTTCACTTTCAGATATAATAATTCGTATTGTTCTTCTGTAACAAACTGTTCACAAGAGGCGATATCTTCTATTTCAATATCAGGTATCAGACTTCCTTTTAAGTACATCAGTGGTGTTATTTTCAATAGATAATCAATAATTTGATATTGTTCAAAAGTATGAATATGTTCCATAAACGTACAAAATTGGGAGGCTACCAAATATAATTCTTTCGCATTTTTCGCTTCGACTTTGTCTATGTTATCTTCCATTTTGCCTTATTAAATTCAGATATAAATCAAGTGCAAAAGTATAATTTTTTTATGTACATATTACATATAAATCATCTCGTTGGTTTATATACAGATAGGATATTTCATCTACATGTTTGATTGTTTTTTTCTCTTTCGTTCCTGTTAAAATATCACCAATCTCCAAAAATTTTGTTGTCATGCTTATGATTAAACTTGCTCCTGTTTGTCGGGCAAATGTCCGTGCGTAATCATCTATATTTTCAGTGGAGATTTCAACATCGCGGAGATAGTAAGTTACTGATAAATTTTCATATAATTGTTTTGTGAAAGATACATTTTCGTAGAGTTTATACTGTAGATATTCATCTTTGTATTTTTTTGACAAAATATAAATGTCTGACTTGTAAAATTGATTAAAATACGCAGCCCATAAAGATTTTTCTTTTGCATATATGAGATAGTCAAGCGGAAGAATGATCTTTTGATAGGCGTCCGCTTGGGGAAGCGTCTTACCGACTGCCAAAACAGGAACTCGCATCTTTTTTATTAATCGCAAGGCTGAATGATACGAAAAAAAACTTTCCTTACGGGGAGAAACAGATAAAACCAACATCATGATTTCATATTCTTCAATAAAGGAATACAATTCTTTCTTCAAATTCAAGCCTTTGGTGTAATGTATAACAGGCAAACATTGTTTATTCAATACCTGTAACGTATTGGTAAATCTTTCTCCATAAGGAGTTTCTTTGTCGGACAAAGGAATAATAAGCAATTCGGCACGAAATATTAATGACATGGCGGCTGCATGAGCAACAGCGGCATCTCCGTAGACCGTATAGTCGGTTAAAACAAGTAAACGTAATCTTTTCTTTTCCTGTAATTCCATTTGTATTGTTTTTTGTTACAGTCCTTTTATTTTGGGCTTGACGGCATGAAATTCCTTGAGATAGAAAGGTTCAAAATAGGCAAGGTCTACAAAATCCTGTTTAAGAAATTTTTCGTATGCCAAGGCTAATAGATAACGAGCAGAAGTCTTTCTATTACAAAAAACAGCATTGGGATTATCGGACAATAAAGATTGAGCTTTGGTTATTCCATTCCCTGAAAATACAAGTTTATCTATAGATAGAAAATCCGAGTATGCGTTTTCATCTAAAATAAGGTTATTAATCTCTTGTATTGGTTGCAAATGATGGTTATACACAGCGGTATAAACTTCCATTCTTTTGGCGTCAATCATGGGACAATATTGTTTATAGTTGGGATATTGTTCTTTTGCTCCCCAAGCCATACTTTGCAGCGTCGAAACGGCAATTAAAGGAATATCCAAAGCAGCGCACAAGCCTTTTGCCGAAGATACTCCTATACGTAGTCCCGTGTAAGAACCAGGTCCCTCACTGATACAAACCGCATCTAATTGTGACTTTTTCAATCCTGCCTGTTGTAATACTTCACTCACAAATAATATTATCTTTTCTGCATGTGAATTTCCCTGCTCATTTTCGACAATGGTAATACATTCTGTATTTTTACCCAAAGCTACAGAACATATTTCAGTAGAAGTTTCTATCGCAAGTAAATATGTCATCATTATTGATATTGTTCGTTATAATGTCTCGGAAAAAGAAACGCATGAAAAGAAAAGATTAGTATGAGTTATGGGTTATGACCCGAAGCGAAGCGGAGAGCAGCGGAGCTAATCCCCTTGTTCGGACGAGGTTCTACCTCGTTCGAATTATCCTCGCAGGTTCTACCTGCGCAATAAAAAAGAATATAAAATAAATGCAGGCATAGCCTGCTTGGATAGAGCGAACGAGGTTATGGGTTATGAGTTATGAGTTAGGCTGACGCACTCTAATTAGTGTCTGTCTATAAAGTCGGCATAACGCCGTCATTGCGAGCGCAGCGAAGCACCCGTAAGAGCAGCGGAGCTAATCCCTACCCAAAGAACGCATTGATTGTTAGGGATTAGCTCCGCTGCTCTTACGGGTGCTTCAGTCGTGCCTCCTTCGCAATGACGGCGTTGATGATTACTCCGAACGAGGGGTAATGAACAGAATGAACAGAATGAAATAGCGAAAACAAACCAATAGCGCTGTTCGGACGAGGTTCTACCTCGTCCGAATTATCCTCGCAGGTTCTACCTGCGCAGTAAAAAGAATATAAAATAAATGCAGGCATAGCCTGCTTGGATAGAGCGAACGAGGTAGAACCTCGCCTGAACGAGGTGATAGAGAAAAGAAACAAAAGAGGAAGATAAATAAATCATTTTCTATCTTCCTCTAATATTGTTGATTCCGATTACTTTCATCGAAAGTAGTTAGCATTACTCCCATTTTCGATTACTTTCATCGAAAGTAGTTAGCATTACTCCCATTTCCGATTACTTTCATCGAAAGTAGTTAGCATTACTCCCATTTCCGATTACTTTCATCGAAAGTAGTTAACATTGCTGCCGTTTCCGATTACTTTCATCGAAAGTAGTTAATATTGCTGCCGTTTCCGATTACTTTCATCGAAAGTAGAAGAAAGCTATGAAGATGAGTGAATAGAAGGAAGACAGTAAATAAGCAGATATAAAAAAAATATTTTCAATTTTTCAAATAATATATTTGATTTCGATCGTCTGTAAGGGAAAGAAATAGAGTGGCTT
>JAIROC010000505.1 GCA_031257735.1 Bacteroidales bacterium
CTGCAACGTTAAAATACGCTTGCGCGACGAGGTAATCAACCTGTATTCCGTCAAAATTACTTTACCGCCGAAAAGCCGTTTTAACTTTTCAAATATTGACAATTTGCGATAGCATAACAGTTTTGCACTTATCAAACTTGTGCCATGCCATTTATGCGTAAGGGAAATAACATCGTCAGGATTAAGCAGGTCAAGATTTTTCGCAAGCATTTCAGTATCGTAATGAAATTCAAACTGCCCTTCAACAATACGCACCAGTTCACTTTTCTTTCTGCTTCGATATGTTCCCTTTGTTTCGCCACGCAATACCTGCACAGGAACAATATATTTTTTCACGAGCAGTTTTCCATTGACAGTATCAAAATTCAAGCCGTCAACAAGGTCGTCCGAAGTAAGATTTAAGTAGCTTGCAGGCACAATATATCCGCGCGAAGTAACACCACGCAACGAAATTGCTTTCACGCGGCAATTGTCCTCAAAAAAGCCTGCCGCATGTTGCGGGTCTTTATTCAGTTCCGTGTGCCTGAAAGCATTATGTTCCGACAGGAAACTTTTAGAAATATGCGTTTCCGTAGGGAACAAAACAAGCCAGTCGCCATCTCTGTAAAGTCCTTTCTGCACAATAACGGGACAACCCTGATATGTTACAATTTCAAGTTTATCGGCATTTCCATGCGGATGCCGCATATATTCCTTAAACTGAAACACAGTGCAAACATAATTAACGTTTGCGTTTTCCGACAATGATAGTATCATATTATTTGTTTTTTTTGTTTACAACATACGTTACCGCTTCCTCATTACCGCACATTGCAGTATCATATTATTTATTTTTTTAGTTTACAACATAATCAAACTTGCTGCCATAACCATCATTCCGACAACCATACCATATATGGAAAGATGATGCGCACCGTATTCGCGGGCGGTAGGTAATAATTCGTCAAGCGAAATAAAAACCATAATGCCTGCAACGGCAGCAAACAGGAAGCCAAGCACAACAGGCGATATTCCTACAAACAGCCATAGCAAAGCGAAGCCGATAATTGCGCCTGTCGGTTCCGAAAGTCCCGAAAGAAATGACCATATAAATGATTTTCTTTTGTTTCCTGTCGCGTAGTAAAGCGGCACGGCAACAGCAATACCTTCCGGAATATTGTGCAGTGCAATAGCAACTGCGATGGGATATGCAATATCGGGTGCGCTCAACCCCGACACAAATGTTGCCAATCCTTCAGGAAAATTATGTATAAAAATTGCAAGTGCCGACATTACTCCCATCCTTAATAACCGCTTGTCCTGAGCCTGTGTTCCTGTCATTATTGTTTGCGTTCCTGCCGCAGCAAGTTCTTTACGCACTGTTTCCGCCTGTCCTATTGACTCAACCTGTTTTAATTCGTGCGGATTTTCATACTCCGGAATAAGTTTATCTATAAGCGCAATAACGCCCATTCCGCCGAAAAAAGCAACGCAACCGAGCAACTGCGCCATTTTTGACGAATATTCGGTTTGCAAAGATAAAACCGCTTGCGGAAAAAGTTCTATAAACGATACGTAAACCATCACTCCACCGCTGAAACCAAGCGATAAAGATAGAAATTTTTTAGAAGTACGCTTCGTCAAAAACGCTACCGCACTGCCTATGCCTGTGGATAATCCCGCAAGTAGCGTTAGCAGAAAAGCGAACAGTATATTTTGTGATGACAGATCCATAATTAAAGTTCAACAATCGTAATTCTTCTGTTTTCAACCATTTCACGGTGAGTATAAATTTTTTCGTCCCATGATTGTTTGCGAAATTACGATTTTATTTTTAATAATTAAATTATCACTTTACAGCAAAAAAACGATTGGCAATATATGTCAATTTGACACACAGTAATTTTTGGCATAATTGTTGCCTTTAAATTGTCGCAGCGGCATTAACCGCCGCAACTTTGACAAGTAATTACTAACTTTTAAAATTATAAAATTATGGGAAAGATTATTGGAATTGATTTAGGAACTACTAATTCGTGCGTGGCTGTTATGGAAGGGAATGAAGCGGTTGTTATACCTAACAGCGAGGGACGCAGAACAACTCCCTCTATTGTAGCATTTGTTGATAATGGTGAACGTAAGGTGGGCGATCCTGCTAAACGTCAGGCTATTACAAATCCGCATAAAACCGTTTACTCTATTAAGCGTTTTATGGGCGAAACTTGGGTGCAAGCGGAAAAAGAAGCCGGGCGCATACCTTATAAAGTGGAGCGCAGTAATAATGGTAATCCTGTTGTGAAGATTGACGAACGTGCATACACTCCGCAGGAAATTTCGGCAATGATTTTGCAAAAAATGAAAAAGACGGCAGAGGATTATCTCGGTACGGAAGTGACGGAAGCGGTAATTACTGTGCCTGCTTACTTTAATGATTCGCAGCGTCAGGCAACAAAAGAAGCCGGTGAAATAGCAGGCTTATCTGTTAAACGTATTGTGAATGAACCGACTGCGGCTGCACTTGCTTATGGTTTGGATAAGGCAAAAGAGGACAGAAAGATTGCCGTTTTTGATTTGGGCGGCGGTACTTTTGATATTTCCATTCTTGAACTTGGCGACGGAGTGTTTGAGGTGAAGTCCACTAACGGTGATACTCACCTTGGCGGCGACGATTTTGACCACAATATTATTGACTGGCTCGCAGAGGAATTTCTTAAAGACGAAGGACTTGATTTGCGCAAAGATCCGATGGCACTGCAACGTCTTAAAGAGGCGGCAGAAAAGGCAAAGATTGAACTTTCTTCCTCTGTATCTACTGAGATAAACTTGCCTTATATTATGCCTGTGGACGGTATGCCGAAACATCTTGTAAAAACGCTTACCCGCGCCAAATTTGAGCAGATTTGCGATACTTTGATACGGAAAACGATTGAGCCGTGCCGTAAAGCATTGGCAGATTCGGGTTTACAGCCGAAAGATATTGATGAAGTAATTCTCGTCGGCGGCTCTACGCGTATTCCTGCTATTCAAAAAGTTGTTGAGGAATTTTTCGGCAAAACGCCGTCAAAGGGTGTAAATCCTGACGAAGTTGTTGCACTTGGTGCGGCAATTCAGGGTGGTATTTTGTCGGGAGATGTAAAAGACGGTATTATCCTGCTTGACGTAACGCCGCTGTCGCTCGGTATTGAAACACTTGGCGGTGTGTTCACAAAGTTGATTGAGGCTAACACCACTATTCCCACTAAAAAATCGGAAACGTTCAGCACTGCTGCCGATAATCAGCCCGGTGTTGAAGTTCACGTGTTGCAGGGCGAGCGTTCTATGGCTTCCGACAACAAGAGTATCGGACGTTTCCATCTTGAAGGTATTCCTGCCGCACCGCGCGGAGTGCCTCAAATTGAAGTAACTTTTGATATTGACGCCAACGGTATTTTGAACGTATCGGCAAAAGACAAAGGCACAGGCAAACAGCAACAGATACGCATTGAAGCGTCCTCAGGACTTTCGGAAGAGGATATTAAGCGGATGAAAGCGGAAGCGGAGGCTAATAAGGATGCGGATGCAAAAGCGAAAGAACAGATTGATAAAATCAATCATGCCGACAGTATGATTTTCCAAACGGAAAAACAGTTAAAGGAGTATGGCGATAAGATACCTTCCGATAAGAAGTCGGAAATTGAGAATGCGCTAACGGCTGCTAAAGAGGCTTTGACTTCTAAAGACATTGCCCGAATTGACTCCACACAAGCGGCTTTAAATTCTGCGTGGCAGGCTGCGAGCGCGGAGATTTACAAAGCGGCGCAGGCGGCCGAAAACGGCGGCGAGGGTGCTTCCGGCAGTGCGGGGTCGGGCGGCTTTGATCCTAACGGTGCGGGTAGCAACCCGTCCGGTGCCGACAATGCGGGTTCTGCCGGCGGCGGTGCTACTGATGTGGAATTTGAGGAGGTTAAGTGAGAAAGAACGTTATTTCGGGCTTGACCTGCAATTTTAAAGTAGAGAAAGCGGCAGACCTTTGGTTTGTCGCTTTTTTTGCTTGTATATCTGTAGTACATTAATAGCTATTAACTTAATTATATACAGCGAAAAATGAAAAGCGTTGAATTATGCCTACTTCACCGTAGACGTTATAGTAATTGCAATAAACCATACAGACTCTTTCAATCATGAAATGCTAAACATTTGAATTGGGAAAAAATGACCCAACAAATGCAATTAGTTGAAGAGTTTACTCTCCACTGTGATTGTGCAAAAACTACCATAGCAGACGATGCTTTTTCTTTTACAGAATTGCATTACAAGCAAAACGACAAAAAACTCTTGAAAATGCCGAACCGAGAAAAAAATATGAGAATCAGCTAGAAAGGAAATTTTTTAACGTCATTAAAAGGGATTCCTTGATTGGATATTAAATAAATATGTAATTTTGTAAAATAAATAAGTACAAATATATGTCTGATTTTAGAGCAATTGATTTTTTCTGTGGCGGAGGTGGCATGACTTGCGGACTTCGTCAGGCAGGCATTAATGTCATTGCGGGAGTAGATTTTGACAAAGAAGCCAAAGAAACTTATGAAATCAACAATCCCGGATCAACCTTTATCCTGTCCGATATTAGAAGACTCAGAACAAATTACTTTGAAAAAAAGTTGGGAATTAACAGAAACGATGACCGATTAATATTTATCGGTTGTAGTCCGTGCCAATTTTATAGTATTATAAATACGGATAGAGAGAAGTCCGAAAAGTCTAAAAATTTGCTTCGCAACTTTGCGCGATTTATAGAATATTATAATCCGGGATATGTAATTGTCGAAAATGTTCCGGGATTGAAAACTAATGATAAAAGTATTCTTCCCAAATTTTTGAAGTTTTTGAAAGATAAAAAATATACGATATGCGAAAAAGTAGTAGACTTTAGTTATTACGGAATTCCTCAATCACGAAAACGATTTTCGCTTATAGCTTCAAGAGTAGATGAGAATATAAAACTGCCCGAACCTGATACCGAACAATCTTTGCTTAAAAACTTTATCGGAAAACAAAACGGTTTTAGTAAAATACCCGCAGGACATAAAGACAATTCCGAATTTAATCATACAACAGCCGGATTAAAGCCTATTTGCATTGAAAGACTAACAGTTACTCCGCATGACGGAGGAGATAGATTCTCATGGAAAGACAATAAACGTCTTCAATTAAAATGCTTTATCAAAAAAGATAACTCTTTTAAAGACACTTATGGGAGGATGTTTTGGGATAAGCCTGCATCTACCGTTACAACTAAATTTTTCAGTATTTCAAACGGTCGTTTTGCCCACCCGAACGAAAACAGAGCCATTTCATTGAGAGAAGGGGCGACTTTGCAAACTTTTCCGAAACATTATGTTTTCAAAACAGCAAGTATCGCTGCAACAGCAAAACTTATCGGCAATGCGGTTCCGCCGGAATATGCAAGGAGAGTCGGCTTAACAATCATAAATAATTCGTCAAATGGCACAATTTAAAACAAGAGCAAGAGCCTTAGATTTACTGGGGAGGCAGCAGATAGCCGGAATTCCGACCGCAATAAATGAACTTATAAAAAATGCCCACGATGCTTATGCCGATAAGTTTGACATTGATTTTATAAGAAAAGATAATTTGCTTATTCTTAGAGATGACGGACTTGGTATGACCAAAGACGAATTTGAAACCAGATGGCTCATTATAGGAACGGAAAGTAAGTTTGCCAACAAAAAAACGACATTGCCCCCTGTAGATAATTCAAAGCCCATACGTCCGATTATGGGAGAAAAGGGAATCGGACGACTGGCTATTGCATCGGTAGGAAAACAGGTTTTGATTATTAGCAAAGCAAAATTAAGAGACAAAGACCACAAAATAGTTGTTGCATTTATAAACTGGGAATTGTTTGAATTACCGGGTATTAACCTTGAGGATATCGTTATTCCGATTAAAGAATTTGAAAATTTGCCCAATAAGAATGACATTGAAAATATTAAATCCGAAGTAATTTTGTCACTTGATAATCTTCTAAAACAAAATATTATTCCGGAAAATGATTATGATAGAATCATAAGATCAATAAATTCTTTTTCCGTAAATCCGGCGGAACTTAACGGCCAATTGGTGGGAAAATTTGAAATGTCTGTAAACAAAGGTGGGACTTTTTTTTATATTTCACCTGTAAATGAGATACTTATATCTGATATTGAAGGTGATAAAAATTCAAAAGATGCAACCCCGATAGAAAAAATGTTAATTGGTTTTCATAATACAATGACCCCTGAGCATTCGGAACCGGTAATAGATATTTCTTTCAGGGATTATAAAGGATATGATGGTATTTATACAAATCTTGTTAATAAAGATGAGTGGTTTACCTCCGAGGAATTTGAATTGGCAGATCATCATTTTCAGGGAGGATTTGATAAATTCGGGCAATTCAAAGGAACGGTAAAAATTTATGGCGAAAAAACTTATGATCATATTGTACATTGGAGAGATAATGATCATAGAGAAACAAATTGCGGTGCATTCAAAATAAGTTTGGCTTATTTACAAGGGGAATTAAAAAGTTCAAGAGTTACTCCGGAAGATTATAGCAGAATTAGAGCAAAAGGTGATAAATTCGGCGGATTATATATATATAAAGATAATATTAGAATATTACCTTACGGAAATTCCGATTATGATTATTTGGATATTGAAAAAAACAGAAGTAAGAGAGCTTCAACAGGTTTCTTTTCCTACAGAAGAATGTTCGGAGTGATAGAATTATCTACCGAAAATAATGGTAGTTTGGTAGAAAAAGCCGGACGAGAAGGATTTATTGAAAACAAAGCATACAGGCAAATGCAAGCCATACTCAAAAACTTTTTTATCCAATTAGCCGCCGATTTTTTTGATGAAAAAGGAAAAACGCCGCAATCGGAATATTGGAATCAGAGAAAAGAAGAATTTAATAATCACTATTTAGCATTAGAAAGACGCGACAAACTTGCAAAAGGGCGCAAAGATAAATTCTTGAAAGAATTGGATAGATTCTTTACGGATTTAACATCCGGAACTTTTGAAAATACGGTGGATAATATTTTAACCGAAACCCGAAATAATTTTAACTCTATAATTTATTATTATGAGAATTTAGATGAAGTCAGTCAAAAAATAATTGATTGCGAATTTAGCGCAAGGCAACAAATATTTGACTATAAAAAGAGAATAACAGTTTCAGGCCCAAGAGGATTTACTATCTCGAAAGCCGCAAGAATTGATTTTGAAACCTATCTGAAAGAATTTCAAATTTTGGAAAAAACTCTTTTTAAAAATGCTACCGAAGAAATAGACAATATTGTAACCGAATACACTAATCAACTGGATATTGAAATCAGTAAGCGTAAAAGATTGGAACAGGCAGTAGAACAAATTTCAATAGAAGCAAAAAAGGCAAATACAATTAAGAAAAACGAAACAAATGAAATTGTCGTAGAAGTTTCAAAAAAAGTAAAAGAGTTTACCTCCGAATTAATATTGGACTTGGATAATCAAATCAGAAACGTAAAAGACCGTTTAAAAACATTAAGTATGATTGATTTCGAAAATTTTGACCTAATAAAAGAGAGGAAGGCTATGGAAGACGATATCGAAAATATCAGCAGTCGAAACACAAGCGTAATGGACAGAATTATCAGACAATTTGAAAGTTTTTATATTGAAAAAGATATTGACGGCAAAATTGTTACCAACGACCAAATTACGGACGCTCTATCGGAAGAGGTGGAAGATTTGAGAGAACGCATCCAAACAGATATTGAATTAAGCCAATTAGGATTGGCTGTCGGTATTTTAAATCACGAATTTAACAGTACCGTAAGATCCATAAGAAGCAGTTTGAGAGATTTAAGAGCATGGTCTGATATTGATACTCAAATGGAAAATGTTTATAAAAATCTTAAGACTAATTTTGAACATTTGGATCAATATCTTAACTTGTTTACACCACTCAACAGAAGACTAAACAGAAACAAAGAATATATTTCATTATGGGAAATAAAAACTTTTCTTTTAGATTTATTCGGAGCAAGATTCGAAAGGCACAATATTAAATTTAAACACACGAAAGGTTATGCTTCTCAAAAAATATATGGTTTTCGTTCCACTTTTTATCCGGTATTTGTCAATATAATAGACAATGCTATTTATTGGTTAAAACAAAGTGATGCTGAGGAAAAAATTATCAGATTACATGCCGACGAAACCGGAATTTACATATCAAATAACGGAATAGAAATTCAACCGCAAGACAAAGAGCGAATATTCGAGCTCGGATTTTCAAGAAAACCTAACGGTAGAGGTATGGGGTTAAACATCAGCATGGAGGTGTTAAATGCGGAAAACTATAATATTTATGTGGCAACGCCTAAGGCAGGCAGTACGGTTACTTTTAAAATCGAAAAGAAAGATTAATAAGGAGGTAAATATGTTCTTTGAAAAATCAAAACAAATAGCAAATGAATTTTTACAAAGTGTTGTGTTTTTGGATGATCAGGCATTTCGAAACGACATTAATGATCAGTGTGCGTTTAATGCTTTTGACGTGTCAAAAGCATTTGCCGCAGAGAAAAAAGTTTGCGGCATTTACAATCCGACTTCAGAATCGGACATTAAAAGTTTCAAAGAAATTGCGAAAAAATCCGATATTGTCATTTTGGATTGGTCTATTAAATTATCGAACAAAGAACTAACTGATATTGATGCGGATGAAGATGAAGAAGAAGAAGACCCACGCGGAAAATACACTAAACTTATTATTAGCGAGTTAGTGAATACCAACAGTCTGAAATTGATAATTATTTATACGGGAGAAGAGATTTTGGAGGATATTACTAATGATATTTTCGGATATATTACAGCAATCCTACCAAATAAAGAAGTGTTTCGTAAAGAAGTATGTGAAATACATTCCGAAAATATTAAAATATTAGTCCGTTTTAAGTCAAACGACCCAACAAATGACATCAAAAATAAAAGTCATTTACAAGACAAGATTATATCGTATCGTGATTTACCTTCTTTCGTATTAGATGAATTTACAAAAATGACGGCAGGGCTTTTATCTGACTTTGCTCTCCTATCATTGACTACGGTCAGAAACAATTCACACAAGATTTTGAGCTTATTTTCAAAAAAATTAGATGCGGCATATATGGCACATAAAGCCGTTTTGCCCATCCAAAATGATGCGGAGGAATTGCTGGTTAAATTGTTCGGGGATACTATTACGGATTTGCTGAATTACACTTCTATCTCACAACATATTCAGACCGAGTTGATAGATAATTGGATTGACAAAAATATCATTCGGCAGGAATTCGAAGAGAACAAAACTCCATTTATAAGAGATGCGAAGTTGATAAGGGAAATTATTAATGAACCCGATATGACACGACGCTTTCAAGGTATAAATAAGCCATACAAAAAAACAAAGATAACCGAATTATTTTTGCCTTTAGGAGAACATAATAACGTTGAAATTATTAATGCGGATTTTGCAAAACTGACTCACCATAAGAGTTTGTTTTCACCGCAAAACACACCACCGACATTAACATTAGGAACAGTTATTAGAAGTACAAATAATCCGAGTACTTATTTTGTATGTATTCAACAACGATGTGATTCTGTTAGAATTAAACAAAATGAAGAACGGAAGTTTTTATTTTTGCCACTAACAAGCATAAAAGAAAAAAATAAAGATTATTATTCATTTATCACCGCAGAGGGAACAATCTTATATTTAAATAGAAAAGAATCATATTCTATCAAAACAATAAAATTCAAATGTGATAATAATTGCGGTGAGATAAAAGGGGGGTTGGATGAAAGTTGCAAAAAGTACAAGTTCAAAGAGAATTACGATGACGGTGATACTTTTGAATGGGTATTTGATTTGAAAGATTTACATTCTCAAAGAATTGTTGCGAATTATGCTTCGCAAATCTCAAGAGTCGGACTTAATGAATCGGAATGGTTGAGAAAAGCAGGAACAAATTAAATATTAAAAATATGATTGAAATTCAAAAAATAAAGAATGTCACAACGGAAGAAATTACAAATCTTCTGTTAGATGAAAAGGAACAACCATTTGAGATATATGTACCCAAGTCAACATTGCTCGCTTTCAACTCCAATTAAAATATTGCAGGTGATTATGCTATGTTAGCTTTTGCCGGACAAAAATTGAGTGAAATTGCAGACAAATTTGCATATAATCATGCTCCACCCACTAATCATGAGAGCATTTTATTTAAGGTCAAGACAAGTGAAATCAAACAATTGTCGAAAATCATTCCGTTTATTTTCTATGGATATGACAATGACCTCGAAGACGAAGAAATGTACTTTCTTGATGAAGTCTATGATTTCATAGAAGAAGTTAACATAGGTAGATATTTCCCACTTATCCCGATTTTATAGAAGAATATCAAAAGTATTCCAAACAAGATAACGATAATATGTAATGCCTGATATTTACTCCAAACAAAAGCGTTCCGATATCATGTCTCACATTTCCGGTAAAGAAACCAAATCGGAAATTTTAGTGCGCAAATTTCTTTTTGCCAATGGATTCAGATTCAGAAAAAATGTAAAAAACCTTTCCGGAAAGCCTGATATTGTTTTACCGAAATATAAAACAATTATTTTTATACATGGCTGTTTTTGGCATGGACATAGTTGTAAACGAGGAGTATTACCAACAACAAATGTCGAATTTTGGAAAACCAAAATCAATGCAAATGTTGAACGGGATAAACGAAACATTTCGAAATTGAAAAAACAGGAGTGGAAAGTTATTGTTATTTGGCAATGCGAAATAACAAATTCCATATTGCGAGAGAGTCGGTTGCAAACTTTAATTGCCGACATTAACTCAAGAAATGTTAGGGATTAAAGAGAAAGAGTTGTCTAATTTATTCTTTCCATAAAATGAGGTGTTTACAAGATGTAAAAGGGGAAAAAATGCATATGTACTTCTTGTTGATAAGTTTTTTTTAGCACATTCTTTCTGTTTCTCAAATATTTAGTACATTTGTTAAATTATGTCAAGTCAAATAAAGCCAAGGATGTTGTTTGCAGAAAAAATATGTCAGTTGCGTGAAGAAAAGCAGTTATTACAAAGACAAGTTTCTGCTGCTCTTGAAATAGATAATGCATTCCATTATATTGTAAAACTGAGTGCGAAGATCACCAAGCAAGAAAGGAGCAAATTCCAGTTATTTCTAAAAGCCTGCAAGCGAACTTAAAAAAGCTACGAACTTTTTTTAACTGGCCGATAAAGTTTTGGAAGTGATAAAATAAGAAGAAGATGTAACAAATGAAGCAATAGATATTGTAAAAAAATACAAATTAAAAAGGCAAGTACATGAAAAATTGCGATATAGAAGAAATATACAAACGGTACGGCTACATAACCAGATACAACGATGGAGTCCTTGTTTGTGAATATAAGCAAGGTAGATATTTTGGTGTAGACATAATAAGAAATGGGAATTCGGAAAAAACAGAAAAAATCCAAAATGATTATCAGAAATTAAACTTTGCCACAAATATTCAACAATATGCAAGTATTGAAGAAGTCGAAGAAGAATTATTTAAAAGTTTTTTTCAACTATCTGCATTCAGGATAAATCTAAATAAAAGGTACGATTTATTTGTTAAGAAGCAAATGATTGGACTACCTTCAAGTGCCCGCTATTCATATATCAATAGTGATTATTCATATTCTAATTATGATTCAGAAGGAATTATGACCTTCAATCAAGAAGTTGAGAATTTATCCGTAGTAGAGCAAGTAACAGAATTACTAAACACAACACATGAACCTGTTTTTGTTATCATTGAAGCTGCTGCTGGTTACGGAAAAACTTGCACGGCGTATGAAATAATAAAAAGAATGGAAGAAAATAATGCCGAAATTCTTCCATTTTATATTGAATTATCAAGGAATAGAGAAGCCCGTATTTTTAAACATATTTTACAAAATGAAATTGATGAACAATTTCAGAACGTAGTAAAATCGGATGTTGTCTTACATCAAATTAGACAGGGGAAGATACCGGTCATTATTGATGGCTTTGATGAGTTGCTATCAAAAGATTTATCCGCAAGCACTTCTCAATTAAGAGATATTGAAAGTATGATGTCTACTATCGTAAACCTATTAGAGGGGAAGGCAAAAATTGTTATTACTTCAAGAAAAACAGCAATTTTTAGTGGAGAAGAGTTTTATGAATGGATAAGAAACACCAATAAGAGATACAATGTTGCTCGTTTTTCAATCACTGAGCCGAAAATTGAAAATTGGTTAGATTCAAACCGTTTGGAAATATTAAATAATTGCAATTTCCCAATAAGCAATGTCGCAAACCCCGTATTGCTTTCATACATAAGAAATATCAATATCGATGAATTACGTGAGCTTGTTCAAAACTCTAAAAACATTGTAGACAAATATTTTAGGTTTCTGTTAAACAGAGAGCAAATTAGACAAGAATTACTTTTTGACGAAACCATGCAATTAAGAATCTTCAAAAAGCTTGTACGGATAATGACAGAATTTGACATTAAGGCAGACAATAAATCATTTATAAAAGAAATTCTGAAAGATTATAATAAAAGCATTTTCAATGACTATATTAGAAATTACCCCAAATTACCAAAGCCGACACATGATGAATTAGCAGATATTTTGTCAAATCACGCATTGTTAGACAGAAAGCAGCACGACAATATTGGATTCATCAATGAGTTTATCTTGGGAATTTTGATTGGGCGAAACTTGATTGAAAACAAATATCAAGAGCACTACCCGACCTCCTTTACCGATATTATTACACAGGACTTTGCTTATTTAGCAATTTCCGCCTTTAAAGTTCAACCACAAGAGCGAAGAGATGCTCTTTGGGATGTTTTGTACAACAATCCCTTTCCGTATGATAATAAATTTAAATTTCACAGAGATTTTTATTTGAAAAATAAATTTATTGATAAATATAGTGAAATCCTTATAGAAGAAATTTCTTTTACGGATATGGTCTTTATAGATGAAGGACTATTTAAGAATTCTATTATAAGTAATTGTAAGTTTTTTAACTGTATATTCAGCAGGCTATCTTTCGATAATTCAGGATTTGTTAATTGTAAATTTTATGATTGCCATTGGACGGATAATTCATCGCAAAGGAAAAATGATATGTACATAATAGGATGCGAATCCAATAATTATTTTGATAGCCTTTTATATGGGGGCATGGAACAGCCTGAAACTCTAATTGTAGAAGAACTGATTCTTAGGAAGTTTATAAGAAGCGCGTCGAAAGTGAATTCTACGAAACGACTATCCTCAATTCGTGAATCTTTGAGAAGCTTAGATATTAGAATTCAAGATATCGAAAATGCTATCACTTCATTGAAGAAAAAAGCATATATTGTTATCAATGGCGACAATTGCTTTATTCAAAGAGAAGGTATAACTTACTTTAATCGAACTTATAATCATGAACAATAATCCAGGACTAAAAAACATACTTAAGCATATTCAAGATGAGATTTTGTCGGAAATAGATAGGATCGGTATCCATTGTAGAATACATGCAAGGATTAAAGATCTCATCTCTTTAAAAGATAAAATAGACCGAAAAGGTAAAGGGCATTATTCTATTGATGGTAAAAAAGTACAAGACATCTGTGGTTTTAGGATTACAACTTACTTTATTGAGGATGTCAAGCTTTTGTGGGATATTTTTGAGCGAATGTATGAGAAAATTGACGAAGCAAATGATAGAATAAACAAGGAAAATTTCAAAGTGTTTGAACCTGTACATAAAAACATGATTTGTTCCATGAATGAAGCGGATTCAAACACTCTCAATGAATTAAAGATCGCTATGGCAAACGATTTGTTTCTTTTAATTGATAATACTTTTGAAATTCAATTTAGAACTACCCTATCAGAGGGATGGCATGAAATTGACCATGTTTTAAGATATAAATGTCAGTCGGACTGGGATGATTTTATTGAAGCTGAACGAATGTTGAATGGAATTTATGCAACATTAGAGACAAGTGACAATGCCTTAAAATCTCTGTTTGAAGATTTGTCTTATCAACATTACAAAAGACAAAATTGGGAAGCAATGTTACGAACGAAATTTCGCATAAAGTTTATAAAAGAACACTTAGATTCTGATATTTGTGAAATCCTGAATAATAACAATGAATTAGCCAAGAACATTTTTAAAATTGATCGACAGGAAATCATTAAACAAATCGCACTATCTAAATTGCACATTCCTTTATCTTTTAATAATATTGTTTATCTTCTCAATTATTTGAAGTTCAAAAATCCAGATTTAGAAAACTTACAACCTAAAATAATTAAAAGTGACTTTGAAATGTACTTAAATCATGATTGAGCTATGCCCGAACAACAAAACATAGAATACAAGTCCTCGTGGCACGAGGAATATTTAGATTGGATTTGCGGCTTCGCTAACGCACAGGGCGGCAAAATCTATATCGGTAAAGATGACAGCGGAAATGTGATTGGCGTTGACGACTACAAAGATTTGATAGAAAAAATCCCCAACAAAATCAAAAACCTGTTGGGCATTACCACCGAAGTCAATCTGTTGCAGGAAGACGGCAAAAACTACATAGAAATCGTAGTGCAGCCCTATTCTGTGCCTATTTCGTTGCGCGGACGGTATTATTACCGTAGCGGTAGCGTAAAACAGGAACTCACAGGTGTAGCCCTCAACGAATTTTTGTTGGAACGTATCGGCAAAAAGTGGGATAGTGTGCTTGTTCCCGATGTTAAGGTGGAAGATTTGAAGCCCGAAACGTTTACTTTTTTCAAAGAAAAAGGCATCAAAAGCGGTCGTATTGATGAGGGAAGTCGCAACGACACGCCTTTGCAAGTACTTGAAAATCTGAAACTCATTGAGAAAAATTATTTGAACAGAGCCGCCGTGATGCTTTTTCACCCCGCCCCTGAAAAATTTGTGTCGGGCGCATATATCAAAATCGGCTTTTTCCGCACTGACAGCGATTTGCTTTTTCAGGATGAAATTCACGGAACACTTTTTGAACAGGTTGAAAAAACGGTTGATTTCCTGCTGACCAAATACACCAAAGCCCTAATTTCATACGAAGGACTTACACGAGTGGAAACCTGCGAATATCCGAAAGATGCTTTGCGCGAAGCCGTGTTAAATGCCGTTGCACACAAAGATTATACCGGTCCGTATCCTATTCAAATCAGCGTGTATGCCGATAAGATTATGATGTGGAATTACGGACGACTGCCCGAAAATTGGACAGTCGAAGATTTGCTCGACAAACATTCTTCACAGCCGCGCAATCCAGACATCGCAACCGCCTTTTTTCGGAGTGGTTATGTGGAATCGTGGGGGCGTGGTATGGATAAGATGAAAAATCTCTGCATTGAAGCCAAAATTCCAGTCCCTCAATTTTCCTGCAAAGGCAACGACTTTTGGGCAGTTTTCCGCAAAGACATTTACAACGAAGAGGATTTGAGTGAGTTAGGATTGAACGACAGGCAGATAAAAGCGGTGCTGTATGTGAAAGAGAAAGGGAAAATTACAAATGCAGAGTATCAAAAAATCAATAAAATATCAAAGCGAACAGCGGCTTATGATTTAATTGAATTAGTTGAGAAATATAACTTATTAAAACAAACCGGAGCAGGTGCAGGAACATATTACGAAATTTAAATCGTGCAAATCGTGCAACGACCGTGCAATTATCGTGCAAAATGCGCAAATAAAATGTACCCCAATTTTAGGACCAATAGTTAAGGTGATTATCTTTAATAAATATGAAGTTGCTCACGTTCGGCAAAGCCCGCGAGCGGTCTCTGCTCTCACTTAATCG
>JAIROC010000561.1 GCA_031257735.1 Bacteroidales bacterium
GGGTTTGCGTCTGCCAATAAACTGTATGTCGGCGCGGCGCACGAACTTGGACACGGCATGTTCGGTCTGAAACATCCGTTCGACAACGATTACAAAATACCGGCACTGAGTACCGATAACCTCATGGATTATACAGACGGTACTCGTATCGCCAAATGGCAGTGGGATTTGATTCATGACCCGGGCGTGATTGTGAGGGTGTTTGAAAGGGATGAGGATGCGATGAAAATAGAAAGAGAGAAAGATTTTTCTGTTTTTTACGGCGATTATGAATGCAATCAACGAGATACATTGTATATGCTTAACGGGTTTAACAAAATAATCAATCTGCAAACTAAAAAACGGGACAAGGAGCAATGGCAATCTCTTAAAGTAGATTGGAATATAAAAGATAAGGAATATAAAAACATTGATTCTATAACTTTGCAAATGCAGGATTTTGAACTTACAGACTTCAATATCAATATAAAACACAAAAATTATATTTCTACATTGTATATTCAATTTTTAGATGTCAATATCAAACAGGAAATAATACTTGTGTTACAGGAATTGTTAGATATAGAGAAAATTTTTTACAATATTGTTGATTCTATTGATGCGGAAATTGTAAAATCAAAATTTGATGCATTTTTAATAAAAGGGAAAGATAATACATATACAAGTAAAGGAATGCATAAGTTAATAGATGCTTCCAATAATATGGAAACCGAAAATCGACTGTTCGGTTTAATTCACCAATTATACGAAATAGATTTAGTTATTGCCAAATATGATGGGAAATTTGATGAAATAATTAACAATATAAATAAAATAATGACAAAAGATGAAGCAAAAAATATTTATATTGACACAATATTTCAGGATTATATCATATCGAAAATTGAAGAAATTCAACATGTTTCAACAACTGAAACGGAACAATGGTATAAGTCGTTTATTAAAACAACAGTTATTAAAACCATATCAAGTGATGAATAAAATTTTGTTTCTAATGCTTTTTACATATATTTCGGTAACTTCATTGCATGGACAGGAAATTATCGCACAGTCAAATAATGTGGCGGATTTAAAACAGTATGAATCACTGATAAAAGCGACAAACATTAGTATATTGAAAGCAAAATTGGAAAATGTAATCGCCAATAACCCCGATTATAAAAACACAAAGTTATTTATACAAATAACATTTTTTGACCCTGCTGTATTGGGCGGTTTAAAGTTAAAAACACCACATATACATAACACTGACTATATTGATACATGGAAAAATATGTATGCTGCGGAGAACCGGATAATGTTCTTTTTTGAAAAACAGGGAGGGAAGTATGTTTTCAAAGATTTTGTGATAACAAATGCTATTCAGGAAGGACAAATTCCCGATATTGTAAGGAATTATATCGTCGAACAAATTTTAAAACCCGAAAAAGAGATTTCCGAATTAGTGTACAAAGGAATGAATGCCGTCAAAAACGCTTACGACAGAAGATTTCAGCAAAAACTGATTGAGCATGCGCCTAAAATGTTAAAGTGCAGATACTATTATAAAGGTTATACATCTATAACAACTTATTCGTACTATTTTAGGAATGTAACGACTAACAGACATGCTGAATTACGATTACCCATAGTATATTTACATCAAGGAGTTTATAATGCCGTACATTTGAAAAATTGGAGTGAAACACGGGCAAATGTATTCGATAACCTGATTGGGCATGAATTATTATCAATAAATAATACAACACCTCAAGCAGATTTATTATATACACAAGATGGAACTGTATACAGAAATCTCAGTATATCGAATTTAAGTTTTGACACAAAAGACTTATTCGATTATAGTCGTACGGGACATTCAACTTTTGAAAATGTTGTACGACAACCAGAATTTGGTTTTGTCGAAACGCTCAAAAACAGTAAAACCATAATGACAATGGATTTATCCAATAAAAAACAATTAACAGCCATGCAGCAGAATGGGCTGACTATACCCATATCACATAACACTTTATATAAATTGATAAAAGATACTATTCACGGACCTACTGCAAGCAACTTGTACAATGGGGAAGATAATGCACAGGCAGACAGCATTTCAGCTGCACAACTTTGGGGACATCCGTTCTGGTCGGGTTATCCTACGTGGTGTAATGTATATGCTCAGTATCTCAGCCGACATATTTACGGACAGGTAAATGGCGATTACCTTGTACCTTCACAGGGAGGAACCATGAACGCAAATAGACTTTTTGATTATTTTAACAGTTCGCCGCACTATAAATCTTTAAATAAAGATAATCCTGAAGAAATTTGGGAATTTATAAATAAAGGATATCCTGTTTATTTCTCTAAGAGTGAAGTCGGCAAATCAGGACATATAGAAACCGGATTTCCTGCGAATATTGTTGTAAATATATGGAATGGAAAAATATTTGGACAAGAAAATTCCAATGTGAGTATTCTTAATGCTACGAATAATAAGTTAGTGATTGGTGCAGGCGGAACTGTCGGATTTAAATCTTATGATAAATATAATTGGATTAAAAATGACAAAACAAGAGCATTTCTTGCCCTGCAATATCTTAATAATGTATATGATTAAAAAGACAATACTTTAAAATTAAATATTATGATAAAAAAAATCTTTTTCAGTATTTTGTTGTGGTTTTCAACAATTATGTTATTTGCTCAAATAAAGAGTGATACGATTCTTTACGAAAGTAGAAACATTGATGATATCCCTATATATATTATAAATGATGGAACATATTACAAATGGCAATGGAACAAACGAAGTAAAGAGTATACATTGTTTAAGGATACTTTGCTACTTCCTGTAAAAGCTCAAAAATTTGGCATTAGCACTTACTTTTTTAATAAACATACTCAAATACTGTATTGCGGTAATAGTTATGGTTATTATAGTTTTGATTTCAAAGAAGATACAATAGTGTACGTTGTGTCTGATGAAGAAGAAACAAATTTTGTTATGGCAGATGCGAAGTTGTATTTTTCAAATTATCAAACATTATACATTCAGGATTTAAT
Source organism: Bacteroidales bacterium (assembly GCA_031257735.1). Lineage (GTDB taxonomy): Bacteria > Bacteroidota > Bacteroidia > Bacteroidales > WCHB1-69 > JAIROC01. The sequence continues at coordinate 3,052 of JAIROC010000561.1, forward strand.
AACTGGAGAAACTATAGATTCATTAACCGTAATAAGCAAAGATCCTTATGATTATATATTAGAAATTATAAAATTTTCCAATACAAATGAAGTTGTTCTAATGGTGGGATATTATGATGGGGGAGAAATACCAGATGCACAATATTACATTTATAATGAAATAAATAAAAAATATTCATTAGCGCTGAATAATGATTTGATGAAAAAAATTATTGACCCCAATTCTGCGATTGTTAGATTTTATGATTTATCTATGCAGTATATTTTTTTAGATGAATTTATTTTTGATTCAAATTTTAATTTACTTAACAAGTTTAAATATTATGATATAGATATTTATGGATTTGTGCTTTCAGGTCAAATTATAAAGCAATTAATAATAAAATCGAATGTGGATTCAGAAAATCAACAGGATAGAAAAAACGAAAAGACAAAAGTTTTAATTCCCTTTATCCCCAACCCATTCAGAGAAAAAGCCCTGTACGAAATCTACGAAAATATAGAATTAAAAACAGAAGATTTGAAGCAGTTAGATGCATTTGATTTACGTATATTACGCAATATGATTTTTGCCAAACACAATTACGCTTTCAAAGATAAGTTTTTACAAGCATATTTTAATTTGTATGGTTTTTATGGCGGTACTCATGATAAAAACAGATTAACAGATGTAAATCATTTGCTGACGCCCGAAGACAGGAAGAATTTAGAATTGATACAGAAATTAAGTAAAATGAAAGAAAAAGATTGAAAAGATGAAGAAAAAAAGTGTATGATAAAAAGTCAGTGACCGTTAAAAAACATAGCTACAAAATCCCCTCTTGTTTAAAGGGCAAATATTTTGATCACAGGGGAAAAAGATTTAATATTCATGGCTTTAAATAAAGGTCATGAAGCGAAGTTTTGAGTTTTTTTAACAAATCATACTCATTATAATCAATTATATGCGAAATACTGCTGGTGCGTTAATTTTAAAGATAATCTCACATTGCATTGATATATAGTTATTTAATTTCCTTTTTCGATTTTTCGATTTGAATTAAAAGCGTAATTTTGCACTCAAAAAAGTGT
>JAIROC010000601.1 GCA_031257735.1 Bacteroidales bacterium
TTTATTTTTTGTTCTTGAACCATATCCTTAATAGCCATTTCCAGATCTCCATTATAACGCTCGTTGGCAAGATTGAATAAGGCTGTTTTTTCTGTTTCTTCCGTACTGTATGCCAAATAAGCTTCCGGTGATACTTCTACGCCATACACTGCCGTGTGAGCGCCATTCAAATCAATGTATACCTCTCGGTAAATACGGTGTGGGTCTAAATTTTGATTAAGCGACAATACCTGCGCTTTTTGTTTTTCCGTCAAACCGAGCAACGCCTGTATGTCCTCAAACCGATTCATGTATTTCCTTTGGTCGCACAGTATCTTGCAGTCCGAATTGTTAATGATGGATTGTCTCACAATATTCGAATGAATAATGTCTTCGACTTCCTGTGTAACAATAATGGCTTCACCGAAAAATTTCCGGACGGTTTTAAACAGGTATTTTATATACTCCGCCATCCCCTCTTTGGCAATGGCTTTCCATGCTTCCTCGATTAAAATCACCTTGCGGATGCCTTTTAACCGGCGCATTTTATTGATAAATGTTTCCATGATGATAATAGTAACCACCGGAAACAGTATTTTATGGTCTTTGATATTGTCCAGTTCAAAAATAACAAACCGCTTGTTTAGCAAATCCAGTTGTTTATCCGAATTTAACAAGTAATCATACTCCCCTCCTTTATAGTAAGGTTCGAGCACATTCAAGAAATTATCAATATCAAAATCCTTATCTTTTATCTTTTTCTCAACAACAATTTTCCGGTATGTGGTTCTAATGTATTCATAAAATGTGTTAAAACATGGAACAACGGAAGAGGCTCTTTTTATAAGTTCGAGATAGCCATTGACTGCATTGGATAAATTGACATCTTCGGCGCGTGATGATGTTTCCGAGTCCTTTTTCCACAGTGCGAGAATAAGCGCTTTAATACTTTCTTTCTTTTCGATGTCGAAAACGCCATCGTCTGTGTAAAACGGGTTAAAGGTAATAGGATTTTCTTCGGTATAAGTTAAATAAATGCCGTCTTTACCGCTCGTTTTCTTGTTTATTAACTGGCATAGTCCTAAATAGCTATTACCGGTATCCACAAGAACAATGTGCGAATTTTGTTCATAATACTGCCGCATGATGTGATTGGTGAAAAAACTTTTGCCGGAACCGGTCGGCCCTAATATGAATTTATTCCGGTTGGTAATTATACCCTTTTTCATTGGTGCATCTGAAATATCTACGTGTAATGGCTTGCCGGTATACCGGTCTGTAAGTTTAATCCCAAATGGAGATAATGAATCCCGCTGACAAGTTTCGTAAGTAAGAAAGCAGGTAGCGACATCAAGGAATGTCATAAAAGTATCTTCACTGGGAAAATCCGCGCCATTGCCCGGTATACCTGCCCAAAACAATACGGGAGCATCTACTACATTATGGCGGGGTTCACAATTCATGGCCGTGATTTGAGAACCCACATCATTTCTTACCCGTCCAAGTTCTGCATCAGTATCTGCCCATGCAATGACATTGAAGTGCGCCCGAACCGTTAAAAACCCACCTTCGTGGATGGCATTTAAAAACGTTTCTATCTGTTCGTGATTTACCATATTGGAACGGGACAGGCGAGATAACGAAAACATCCGTTTGCTTTGTGATTCTAATTTACGGATATTCTCCTGATGGTTATCAATCATGATATATTGGTTATATATATGATTGCATGGCAGCAGTAATCCTACCGGAGCAGCATAGCTAAGTACGCAGTTACTTTTGTCGGTGGACAGTTTCTCATATTTACAATCGGGGCTAACGACAAGGGGTAAATCATCTATATCTGACAATGTATGCACGCATACTTTTTTATCGCCAACAACGATATTTTCGGGATTAAACTGAATATCTTTAAGAGAGGTTTTCTCTGCCGTACCATCCAGTGTAATGTAGTTATCCAATAAGCCACTCATGGCATCCATGCCGATAATCTCTTCTTCGGTCAATCTTTTTATTTTAAAATATGTGCTATCCTTCAGAATACTGACAAACTGTTCTACCACTTCTTTAAAACTGTTTATCTCCTCTTTTGAAAGCATTTCACGCGGCACTAATCGCCCTCTGCAAAGCGTGGTAAACAGGGACATCTTGCGGGCATTGTTTCTATTGGTCTTTGTGATAAACAGGTAGCATTTATGCGAAAGATACGGGCGCTCAATAAAGTGCATCTCGTGTGCTTTCGCTAAAAAATCACTTGATTCATGTTTCGGAGTATAAATTTCTTTAATAAACCAATCCTGTTTGTGTACGACCGTGTAATCAGGAAGTATTTTGACAGCTTTGGTAAAAACCGCATGAATACTTACATATTCCTCTTGTGTAAGCGTAAATATCTCCGGTAGCTCCACAATGAATGGTATCGTCACATCTGCATACTTGGATATAATAAATCCGTTTTCTATTTTATAAAGCGGATTGCGATTTTCAACAGTACTGGTCGGTAAAACATTTTTCATATGGACTGCAATTTTCGAGTAGAGAGAAGAATAAACTTAAAACTTTTTCGAGAAATTAAAAAACGGGGACACCGACGCCTTGCCTGCTGTTTCATCAAACCATACCGTCCGTATTTTGCATTCATGTGAAATACGACGGCAATAAGTATTAATGCAAGACTTAATACAGTAATAAGGCTGCCGAAAATATTTGCATTAAACATCCGCAGCACTATAAAGAGCATAAACAGGGTAATAATACCCACCGCAAAATATATTAAATACTGTGCGCGTAAACCTTTAAATTCAACGGTTTTATTTATGCCCTTAAGTACTGTATATTCCATCTTATCAGTTTATAAAAACATGGCTCTAACAAGCACGCCGGACGCTACAAAAAATAATATAGAGCCAAGCCATGCCGCAACAAGTTTTGCGGCATTTGGGTCGCCATGAGTCCATTTTGAATAAACAATAATACCACCGACTAAAGCAATAAGAGCGGCAATAGCAAATAACACTTTTGAAACTGTATCATAAAGACCGGATATATCCCCTGCCACTGTATTCAATGCGGTTTTCGCTTTGCTAATACCGGTGGATTGTGCATGTGTTTGTTCCGGAACAAACAACATGATTGTGCAAATTGCCACAAATAATGCGGCACAAATTGTGCGTGCTTTGTTTTTAATTTTTTTCATAATTTTTTAATTTTTTAAATTAATTATTAAGGTTATTAAGTATGTCATCTAATCGTCGAGATATATCCTCTTTTGTTCGTATCAATTTTTCAAAAAAATCCGTATCTTCTATTTGTTTAATCGTTCGTCTTACTCCATCCAGTTTTTTGTTGTCAATTCGTATTAAAGGACTATCATCTTCCACTATGGCGACCAGTTCTCGCATTTCTTTAAATCCAATAATACTTCCCGTTTCCTGAATAGTTCTATCATCACGTATATCATCCTCTTCATCTTCTTCAACTATTATGTTATCGTTATCACCATACTCTATTTCAAAATCTTCTTCCGATAAAACATCGCCTGTACTTGTAACAACAATATTATTTTCTTCTATTTGGAAAACATTATGCGCCTGACCCATAAAATCACCATCCGGAAGTATTCTTTGTCCTTGTCTTTCGCTTTCTGAAAAGAAAAACAGTTTCAATTCTTTTCTAAAAAAAAGGATGCTGACAACAGTCCATATACATATACAATAAATGACATAAACCATCTTTTAAAATATTGCAGTTGGTTTTTCTGATAGCCATAATTCATAATCTTTTTTATACTTATTAAAATGTTCCCAAAGAATGTTATCTACATATGCTCCTACAGCTATTTTATTATCGAAAATTCGCACTACAACCCGCTCGGCTATATCTAATGTTTCCCGGCTAATTCCAACATTACCTCTACTCGCGCCATAAATATTTCGTCGCAAAAATTTTTCTTCATAAATACCTCTTTTCCCATTTCCATTGTGAGTTTCTTTTAATAATGGTTCTTCTATTATTCTTCTTTCTTTTTCAGGATTATCATTGTTTTTTGGAGCAGAAACTACTTTTAGGTTTAGCTCATTATTGTCAACACTACCTGTGCTACCCGCCGCCATACGTGCCAAAACTACATCTTCGTCTAATAATGCACTTTTTTTTGCCATACCTATTCTTACTTATTTATTATTTCAAATATTTCATTGCACAGATAACCGACATGACTGTTTGTAAGCATGGAACGGGAAGGTGCGAGTAACGTGGAACGAAAAACTCCTTCCGAAGAATAGTCAATAGCATCTTTGTGGAATCTTAATAAATAGGGTATCATAGTTTCTAACACCGGAATATTATATTCTGCTAACAACTTATTGTAGGCATTGTACAAATTTGTTTTTTCCCGCCCATCCACCATATTCCAAAATGTATAGAGGTTTATTTCGGTAGAAAGCTGTTGGAGCATCAAAAGAAAACTCAAAGAACTTTCCATGACTGTTCTATCTGCTGAGATAGGTGAGAAAATATAATCCATCTGTTGGATTAAACTTAAAATACCCGGCTGATTAACGGTACCCGGTAGGTCGAAAAATATATAATCTAAATTTTCTTGTGCCGAAGTAATCTTTTCGGCTCTTTCGATAGCTTCAATAGTCTTGGCGTTTTCTATAATATAAGAAGACTTGTTATGTTCCGAAAATTTTGTTACGACAAGTTTCTTTAATGCTTCGTTTTTTGGGATATTCTCCAACTCCCGCTTTCGCATATTAAATATGGATAACTGCGGATAATCACAATCAATAATTGCCACATTACATTTCAATACATAATGAGCAATACTGGCTGCAAGTATTGTAAAACTTGATTTACCGGCTCCCCCTTTTTGTGTAGCAAAGGAAATGTAAATAGGTTTTTTGTTTTTATCAGTCATGATAGTAATAATAATTTCTGCAAAGATACATATATTTTTATAATATATTAAAAAAATATCTTTTAAATTGTATAATAAATACTTTTTTTATACAATAATAATTTTATAATCAAAAAATTAAAATGTTAAAAAGTATTTTTAAAATTATTTTTTCTTGTATTATTTAAAAATTTAATTTATCTTTGTAAAATAAAATATATAAAACATATTTTTTTTAATTTCATTATTCAAACATGAATTTATTCACATATAAATTTTATAAAACTTTCAATAAATTAAAGTTTTTTTTTGTACCACAAATGGTAGAACTTCTCAAGAAGTTGGCAAGGTATGTTTTTGTGGTGCAACGTTCCTTTTGCACCACAAAAACCCTTGCTCTGCGAGGCTTAAATTTACTCCGAAGTCGTAAATTTTGGTGAACGAAAATGATTATTTTATTTAAAAAAAACTATACTTTTTATGATACTACGTAGACAATATAGTATCCGTTTTACGGAAAAAGAAAGCGTCGAGTTGGATTACCTATTGCATAAATATAACTTCCAAAAGGTGTCTTTATTTATTAAAAAATGCATTTTTCAGAAGGAGTTTCATGTGATAACTTATGATGAAAGCCTATATGATGTCATTGATAAACTCAATGAGATTTTATATCAATACCGGAAAATCGGCATAAACTACAATCAAGTAATAAAGCAAATCAATAAAGCTTTCGGAGAAGAAAAAGGAAAACAATTACTGGGTAGATTGGCGCAAAACACCATAGACCTTGTACAAATTACAGAAAAAATGATTGTACCGATAACAACGGCATTAGAGGAAAAATATAATAATCCAAAATGATATGATAGCAAAAATTAGCACAAGCGACAGCCCGAGAGGCGCTCTTAACTACAATTGCGAGAAAGTAGCAGAAGGGCACGCGAAGATATTATGCTCAAATAAACTATGGCAAAAAGAGGACATGACAGCCACCCATCAACTCGCACGGGTATTTGAAAAGAGAGCAGGAATCAATCAACATACTAAAAATGCTTTTGTACACATATCTTTAAATCCCAGCCCTGACGATAAATTGACTGAAGAACAGTTGGCAGAAATCGCCGATGAATACATGCAAAAGATGGGATATGGGGAACAGCCGTACATTGTGTTCAAACATGAGGATATTGACCGGCATCATTTGCATATTGTAACGACAAATATAGATGCACAGGGCAAAAAAATCAACGACAGCAACAATTTCTACACGAGCAAAAAAATAACGACCGAAATAGAACGAAAATACAAGTTGCATCCGGCAGATGCAAAAAAAGATTTAAAAATATGGATACCGAGTAAAATAGACCCCACCAAAAACATATCAAACCAAATACGATATACTGTAAAACATTTGGTAAAAAACTATAATTTTCAATCGTTTAACGAATTTAGAACATTGCTGTCGTTATACAACATAGACGCCCAAGAATTAAATGGTGAAGCGAACGGGAAACCCTATTGTGGTGTGATATATTCTGCCACCGATGATAAAAAAAACAGGATAGCCAATCCTGTCAAATCATCCATGCTTGGCAAGTTTGCCGGCGCTGCAAATCTTTCCAAAAAATATGTCAACTCCGCTTCATCGCTAAAAGCATCATCAGAACATTTAAAAAATACGCTTACCAATGCCATGAAGGCGGCAAGCACCGAAGAAGCGCTTACAACCCTGTTAAAAAAACGTGGCATTGACTTAATACTGCGAAAAAATGATAGTGGACGTATATATGGGACTACTATCATTGACCATAATTCAAAATCCGTGATGAATGGTTCCCGGCTTGGTAAGGAATTTTCGGCAAATCGCTTTCAAGAATTGTTTGCGCCAAATGAAAAAATAACAGAAACAAAAACAACTGTGGAGCAATCGATATTTTCTTTTTCAACAGGTAATATATCTGTCGGCTTAATGCCTCGCTTTGCAAGCAGCGGGGCGGGATCGCCAAAGAAAAAGAAAAAAAAGAAAAAAAGAAAAATCAATTAACTAAAAATATTTAACCATTTAAATCTTTAAAATTATGAATATAGAAGATGAAAAATTATTAGGAAAAATCCTAACGTTAATGCGTGCAGGAAGTGTTTTACTACTGTCGATGCACTGCTATTGGTTTTGCCATAAACTGTTCGTGGAATTTGGTCTTTACCATACATTTCTTGACAATCTCCTTATCAGATTGCAGCGTTCCGGAATTTTTGATACGCCATGGACAACAAAAGCAATTTGTATTTTATTGTTATTCATAAGTTGTATGGGTAACAAAGGTAAGAAAAACGATAAGATTGATATTAATACTATAATTTTCATGTTTGTTATCGGCATTATATTGTTCTTCTTTAATTTTGTAATCTTTACCACAACGAATATGACCAGCCTGATGAAAACAAGTAGTTACTGTGTTACGCTAATTATTGGATATATATTGTTGTTATCCGCTACCGGATTACTTTCTCGGTTCCTCAAATATAACTTAATGAAAGATGTGTTCAATGAAGAAAACGAAAGTTTCATGCAAGAGAGGAAAAAAATGGTTAACGAATATTCCGTAAATATACCGACGAAATTCCTCTATCATTTACGTTGGCACAAAGGATGGATAAATGTGGTAAACCCTTTTCGAGCGAGTGCCGTACTGGGCACTCCGGGCTCCGGCAAGTCTTTTGCCATTATCAATAATTTTATCAAACAACAAATTGAAAAGGGATTTTCACTGTATATTTACGATTTTAAATTCCCTGACTTAACGGAAATCGCTTATAATCACCTGCGACTGAATCCACGTGGTTATAAAGATGTAATGCCTAAATTCTATGTTATCAATTTTGACGACCCGAGAAAAAGCCACCGGTGTAATCCTATACATCCGACATTTATGACAGATATTTCCGATGCCTACGAAAGCGCTTATACCATCATGTTAAATCTTAACAAAACATGGATACAGAAACAAGGCGATTTCTTTGTGGAATCACCTATAATCCTTTTAGCTGCCATTATTTGGTACCTGAAAATCTATAAAGATGGAAAATACTGCACATTTCCACATGCCATTGAGTTTTTAAATAAAAAGTATGCGGACATTTTTACCATTTTAACCTCATATCCTGAATTGGAAAATTACTTGTCGCCATTCATGGATGCATGGGAAGGTGGGGCACAAGATCAGTTACAGGGACAAATCGCGTCCGCAAAAATTCCTCTTTCCAGAATGATTTCAAAACAACTTTATTGGATAATGACAGGAGATGATTTTACTTTGGATATTAATAACCCAAAAGATCCCAAAATTCTTTGTGTCGGGAACAACCCCGACCGCCAAAATATTTACTCTGCAGCGTTGGGGTTGTACAATAGTCGTATAGTGAAATTAATCAATAAAAAGGGACAGCTAAAAAGCGGCGTGATTATTGACGAGTTGCCTACGATTTATTTTCGTGGGTTGGATAACCTGGTGGCAACCGCACGAAGTAACAGAGTGGCTGTCTGTCTCGGTTTTCAAGACTATTCACAGCTAACACGAGACTATGGCGACAAAGAAAGTAAAGTCATACAGGGTATTATCGGAAACATTTTTTCCGGACAAGTTGTCGGTGATACTGCTAAAAACTTATCAGAAAGGTTTGGAAAGGTACTCCAACAACGACAATCAATCAATATTAACCGGCAAGATACAAGCACGTCTATCAGCACTCAAATGGATAGCCTTATCCCGGCAAGTAAAATAGCAAATCTCTCACAAGGCATGTTTGTCGGATCCGTTGCTGATAACTTCGATGAAGAAATAAGTCAAAAAACATTTCATGCAAAAATTGTTGTAGATATAAAACGAGTAAAAAAGGATGAAAAACGGTATGTGAAACTACCAATTATAACATCATTCATAGATGACACAGGCATCGATAGATTAGACGAAATGGTAGATAAAAATTATGCTCAAATTAAAACCGATGTTGCGAATATTGTAGCTTCAGAAATAAATAGAATAGCAAACGACCCTAATTTATCACATCTGATTAAAGAAGGCTAATTTTCAATTATCATTATAGTGCCCCCATAGCGCAATAACGTATATTGTTACATCTTTGTTTTCTATTGTGTAAATCATACGGTGCTTATCATCAATCCGGCGTGACCATAGTCCCGACTGTCGATATTTTAGTAGTTTAGGTTTCCCGGTTCCTGTTTGCGGATGCTGTCTCAATTCCTCGAACAGCGCATAAATTTTCTTCAGCAACTGCTTATTACCAGCCTTTATATGGGCTTCCAGATCTTGCTTAGCGGTATAGGTTAGCTCTAACTCGTAATTCATAGTCCCATTTTTTCACGCAACTGTTCAAGGGTGTAGGGAATGATTTTTCCTTCTTTAATCTCTTGTAAACCCTTATCTATTCTCGCTTTCAGTTTGGGAGACAAAAATAAATCCTCGTCGTCTGTTGGGGTAAGTATGTACGATTGTTTTCGGCCACGTTTGAGAATAATCTGTGCGCCATTATCCGCAAGGTCGAAATAGTTTTTTGGGTTAGCCTGAAACTCCCGGCTTGAGACCTGAATAACTCGTTCCATAATTTTAAACTTATATGTGTGCCTATTTTAGTACAAAGATAATGCCTTTTTCCATAGTATACAACATTTATTTCAATAATGGCTTGATTTCCTCTATCTCGTCTTAAACTGTCGTAGCTACGACTGGTGGCGAACGCTAACCGTTGCGTTACTACATTATAAATGCCCTCTAAATTTTTATATAATATATAAAAAATATAATATCTGCAAAATTGTTAAAAAAATATCTAACTAATAATCAAATTATTAATAATATTTTACATAAAATATTATTATATTTATTATAAAATACAATAATATTTTATACCTTTGTGGAAATAATTTTTAAAAAACAACATGATGGAACAAAAACAAAACACACCAGAAAATGAAAATCGTCCTAGAAAAGAAACAAAAAAGACGATAGCAGAAGCAGCTTTTGGCGTTACTATTGATGAGCGAAATGGATTAATTGATAATGTGTATCAAAATTTTATGACACAGTACGGTCGCGAACCGCGTATTCCAAAAGATAAGTTTAAACAAATGTGGGCTGACTTTGAAAAACTTGGTCTTACTATGATGAAATTACAACAGGCAAAAGCATTACCACAACTTATTGATGGTAAAACCACCGAAAATGTAGTACCAATAACAACCGAAGTAGCCGGTGCAAAAATAGATACTGAGGGCAAAATTGCCATACATAAAAATAAAGATGGCGAAGTTTCGTTAAAATTATATCCGGTGAAGAAAGAGCCGAATTTAAAGGAATATTTCGGACATGTTTTTACAGACGAAGAACGTGAAAATATTCTGAAGACGGGTGCGCCGGGAGCAGTCATTTATGCCGAATTTGATAAAAAAGAAGGGAAAGTACCGGTTCTTCTTTTCTTGGATAAAGATACCAATCATTTCGTTGCCCAGCGTAAGGAATATGTAAAGATACCGCCTACATTTTTTAAGGCGGAATTGTCGGCAGAACAAAAACAACAGTTGGGTGAAGGCAGAATCCTCAGAATAGAGAATATGGAATCAACTAAAAAAACCGGTGTGAAATTTTCGACAAACGTACAATATAATGCTCAAAAACGAGGATTAGAATTACTTTTTGAACAAAATCAAGAAAAGAAACTTTTCCCGCCGAAAAAAATATCGAATATAGAGCTAACCGAACAGCAACAGGATACTTTACAAGAAGGCAAAACAATCTTTGCGCAAGGGTTAATTGATAAAAAAGGTCGGGAATACGATGCCTACATAACTTGGAGTAATAAAACAGGTAAGCTGAGTTTCTCGTCAAAAAACCCCAATGACGATACGGTAAAGAAAGTCGCAACGCCGGAACATCAAGTTCAGGT
>JAIROC010000125.1 GCA_031257735.1 Bacteroidales bacterium
TAATTAGAGTCTGTCTATAAAGTAATCATCAGATATCAAAAGTATTCTCGTAACAATCAACGCTGTCATTGTGAGGAGCGCAACGACATGAAAATTCCTAACAATCAATGCGTTTTTGGTTAGGGATTAGCTACGCTGCTCTTACGGGTGCTTCGTTATGCTACCAATGACGGCGTTGTTTGGTTTATTCTTCGTTATTTCATTCTGCTCATTCTGTAAATTAGCTACGCTGCTCTCCGCTTCGCTACGGGTCTGATTCAGACAATAGCGAGCGTCATTCTCTTTTGTTCGTTTGAAAGATATACCTCCTTGCAATGACGACCTCTATTGTTACGAAAATACTTTTCACACAACCTCTTTCATGTCTTCGCGCTTTCATGCCTTTGTGCTTTCTTGTTTTACGTATGTCCTTTAAAAGATAAAAATAATTTGAAAAAACACCTTTTGTCTTAACTAAAAGTTGTATCTTTGCAGGCGAAAAAAAGGGGTGCCTGATATTCGGCTGAGATTACACCCTTCGAACCTGATGTAGACAATACTAACGAAGGAATTTTTTGACGTTCATTATTTCTAACTGTTCGATTAATCGGTTGTAATATTTCGTTTCCCTTCTATAGTTATATATAAATGATAAAAGAATAGTGAAGAAAACATATCCTGTTGTTTTGACAATTGCTGGTTCTGATAGTGGAGGCGGAGCTGGTATTCAAGCAGATTTGAAAACAATATCAGCTTTAGGAGCCTTTGGTACATCTGCTATTACAGCGGTTACTGTACAAAATACACTTGGTGTAAAAGCAATTCATAGTATTCCATTAGATATATTGGAAGGACAAATTGATGCTGTTATGAGTGATTTTCCCGTAAAAGCTATTAAAATAGGTATGATTGATCAACCTGAAGTAGTATCTATTATTGTCAATTCCATTTTAAAGTACAATCCTGCTTATGTTATTGTTGATCCTGTGATAGTCGCAACAAGTGGAGATATACTTATTCACGATCAGGCTATTGATAAAATGAAAAAGGAACTTTTCCCTTATGCAGACCTTATTACTCCTAATTTAGGCGAGGCTTCTATTTTATTAGGACGTATGATTAATGATATAACAGAAATGGAAACAGCTGCGAAGATATTAAGTTCTTCTTTTGGATGCAAATCGGTGTTAGTAAAAGGCGGACATTTGTTTGAGGGCGAAATGACAGATATATTATGGATGAGTAAGGAAGAACAACGCTATACTTTTTCTTCGAGAAAAATCGACACAAAAAATTTACATGGAACAGGATGTTCTTTATCTTCTGCAATTGCTACTTTTTTGGCGTTTGGAGAAACAATTCCTCAAGCAGTGCAAAATGCAAAAAACTATATCTCATCAGCAATAGAAGCAGGGAAAGATATTACACTTGGACAGGGTAATGGTCCTGTAAACCATTTTTTTGAACCGCAAATATTAAAGAAAATCAACATAAATTTATAAAATAAAAATATCATGAAAAGTATTTCATTTAAAACAATAGTACTTATTGCTATCTTAGGGATAGGTATCATCATGGGATTGATGTTTGGGATGCCCATGTATAATGTATGGCAACAGGAAATGACAGGGAAAGCTGAATTTTCACGGGCAGAACAAAACCGAAAAATTAAAGTAGAAGAAGCAAAAGCAGAAAAAGAAAGCGCTACATTCCGTGCGGAAGCTGAAATTATTCGTGCAGAAGGTGTAGCAAAAGCAAACCAAATTATCGGAGGTAGCCTAAAAGATAATAAAGATTATCTTACCTATTTATGGATACAGGCATTATATGATGAGAGTAATTCGGTAATTTACGTTCCCACCGAAGCCAATTTGCCAATATTAGAAGCAACGCGAATACAAAAATAATTAGCCAATGATTGTTCAAACAGTAATAGATAGTTTGCAATATCTGTCAAATGAAGACAAGGCAAAACATTTGCAAAGTTTCTTCAAAACCCAAAAAGGAGAATATGGCGAAGGAGATATTTTTTGGGGTATCACAGTCCCGGAAACAAAACGAGTTGCCAGAACGTATCTGAATGTCTCTTTTTTCGAGATTGAAGAAATGCTCAAAAACCCTGTTCACGAAGTGCGTTCTTGTGCCTTGATGATTTTAGTGGAACAGTTTAAAAGAGTAAAACCAATAGAAAAAAAGTTGATTGTAGATTTTTATCTCGCAAATACCCCATATATCAACAGTTGGGATTTAGTGGATTTAAGTAGTTATAATATACTTGGAAAATATTTGACGGATAAACCGCGCGATATTCTCTATCAATTAGCAAAGAGTGAAAATATGTGGGAACAACGTATTTCCATCGTCAGTACATACGCGTTTATTCGTAACCATGACTATGAAGATACATTAGCCTTGTCAGAAATGTTACTTGGTCATTCTCATGATTTAATTCACAAGGCAACAGGCTGGATGTTGCGAGAAATAGCCAAACGTGATGAAAGTTGCATGATAAACTTTGTACAAACTCATTACGGAAAGATGCCTCGCATAACATTGCGCTATGCTATAGAAAAATTACCAAAGGAGTATAGACAAAATATATTAATAGGAAAATTTGAATAATAATAAAAAAAAAATAATTATGGATATTACAATAAATAATAAGCCGTACACAACTGACGACGACAGCAATTTGATTGATGTCTTGGAGAAAGTTCAACTTACAGATCAATTTGGAGTTGCTATTGCTGTAAATAATACGGTAGTTCCTAAAACAGAATGGGAAAAATATATTGTTAAGGATAGAGATACTATTCTTGTAATTAATGCTATATTTGGAGGATAAAACATGAGATTGATAATAATAACCCATAGCGAATTTATCCCTGATGAAGCAACAAAAATCAATGCCTTGTTTAAGGCGGGAATGGAGATTTTGCATATCAGAAAACCAAAGTCTTTAAAAAGAGAATGTGTTGCGTTACTTGAGAAAATTGACCAACAATACTATCCTCAAATCAAGATACATGATTTTTTTGATTTGGCAGATCATTATCCTGTATTAGGGGTTCATCTCAATTGCCGAAATCCTGTTTATCATGGAAATCGGAAATTAAATATAAGCAAATCCTGTCATAAGATTGAGGAGTTAGACCATATAGACGAATACGATTATGTATTTTTAAGTCCTGTTTTCAACAGTATTTCCAAACACGGTTACAATGCAAAATTTACCGATAAAATGTTGAAGGATGCATGTAAAAAAGGAAAGATAAATGACAAAGTAGTTGCTCTAGGGGGAATTAATGCGGATACGCTTCCTTTGTTAAAAAAATATTCGTATGGAGGAGCGGCTATTTTGAGCGCTATCTGGGGAACAGAAGACGAGGTGTCTAATTTTCTAAAACTAAAAGCAATATGACCAATGAGCAACTAAATTTTTTTTCGTTTCAATTCATTACGCATCATACAGATAAATATACTTATTATCAATCGGTGGAGATGGCGCTTCAGGGCGGGTGTAAATGGATACAGTTGCGAATGAAAGATGTTTGCCCAAAAAAAGTGAAAGAAATAGCGCTACAAGTAAAATCATTGTGTGAAGTTTACAGCGCTGTTTTTTTGTTGGATGATTATGTAGAATTATGCAAAGAAATTGAAGCAGATGGCGTCCATCTTGGCAAACAGGATATGTCTGTCCCAAAGGCAAGAAATATCTTGGGAGACAATTTTATTATCGGATCTACTTGTAATACATACGAAGATATGCTTGCTCATGCTGGTCATCCTGTAGATTATATTGGATTAGGTCCTTTTCGATTTACAAAAACAAAAGTAAATTTAAGTCCTGTATTAGGGATAGAACAATATCAAACGATTATCAAGAAATGTTGTGAAATTGGTCTTTCTTTTCCTGTTGTTGCCATTGGAGGAATTACAGTCAAAGATATTTCTTCCTTATTAAAGACGGGAGTAGGGGGAGTAGCGCTTTCAGGGGCAATTCTACAGGCGGAAAATCCTGTTGAAGAAACAAAAAAAGTATTAAACGAAATAAACAAATACATTAAATAGTATGGATAAACTAATTATAGGAGGCAGAGCATTTTCTTCACGATTATTTATCGGCACAGGTAAATTCAGTTCCAATGAAATGATGGCAAAAGCAATTCTTGCTTCGGATACGGAAATGGTTACTGTTGCCATGAAACGTATTGACATGGGAAATCAGGATGATAATATGCTTAAACACATCAGACGTGATCATATTCAACTTTTACCGAATACTTCAGGGGCGCGAAATGCACAAGAGGCTGTTTTTGCTGCTCAACTGTCGCGTGAGGCTTTTGAAACTAATTTTGTGAAGTTAGAAATTCATCCCGACCCGAAATATCTTTTGGCAGACCCTATAGAAACCTTAAAAGCAACAGAAGAATTGGCAAAATTAGGATTTGTTGTTTTACCTTATATTCAAGCAGACCCCGTTCTTTGTAAACGTTTGGAAGAAGTGGGCGCCGCTACTGTGATGCCCTTAGGTTCTCCCATAGGAACAAACAAAGGATTGAAAACAAAAGACCTATTGGAGATAATTATAGAACAAAGTACAATTCCTGTGGTTATAGATGCAGGCATAGGCGCTCCCAGCCAGGCTGCGGAAGCTTTTGAAATGGGCGCTGATGCTGTCCTGATAAATACGGCTATCGCTATCGCAGATAATCCTGAACAAATGGCAACAGCTTTCAAATGGGCTGCTATAGCAGGTCGTATGGCTTACAAGGCTAAACTTGGAAGCATAAAACAATATGCAGAAGCAAGCAGTCCCTTAACTTCTTTTCTAAATTGATATTTCATATTATTAAGCTGATACATGGAAAATAAAATAACAAGAACACCTTTTCCCAACTCTGAAAAAATATATATCGAGGGGAATTTATTTGATATTCGAGTACCTATGCGGAAAATCAAATTGACCCCAACCGTAATAAATCAAAATAAAAAAAAGCTGTATCATGACAATGGATATGTAATCGTTTATGATACAAGTGGTCCTTTTTCCGATCCCAAACAGGAAATTAATCTGCAAAAAGGATTACCCCGTATTCGTGAGCAGTGGATTGAACAAAGAAACGATGCTGAACGATTATCGGAATTTTCTTCCGAATATGGCAAAATGCGTTTGAAGGATAAAAGTTTAGATCATCTTCGTTTTGAACATAAACATCTTCCTTATCAGGCAAAAAAAGGACAACAGCTGACACAAATGTATTATGCCAAACAAGGTATTATTACCGCTGAAATGGAATTTGTTGCCATCCGTGAAAATATGAATAATGAAGAATTGGATATCGAAACACATATTACCCCTGAATTTGTACGTCAGGAGGTAGCTGCAGGTCGTGCTATTATTCCCGGAAATATTAATCATGCCGAATGTGAACCCATGATTATTGGTCGTAATTTTCTTGTGAAAATCAATACTAATTTGGGTAATTCTGCCATCTCATCCGATATTGAAGAAGAGGTGGAGAAGGCTGTATGGAGTTGTCGTTGGGGAGGAGATACTTTGATGGATCTTTCCACAGGAAATAATATTCATGAAACGCGGGAATGGATTATTCGGAATTGTCCGGTGCCGGTGGGTACTGTTCCGATTTATCAGGCATTGGAAAAAGTAAATGGAATGATTGGAGACTTGAATTGGGAACTTTATCGGGATACGCTCATTGAACAATGCGAACAAGGAGTTGATTATTTTACTATTCACGCGGGATTATTGAAACAACATATTCCTCATGCCAATAAACGATTAACAGGAATTGTTTCGAGAGGAGGTTCTATTATAGCCAAATGGATGCAAATACATGGAAAGGAAAATTTTCTTTATATTCATTGGCATGAAATCTGCAAAATATTGGCTCAATATGATGTTGGTGTTTCTATTGGAGATGGGTTACGTCCCGGTTCTATTCACGATGCAAATGACAAAGCACAATTTGGAGAATTGGAAACAATGGGACAACTAACTAAAATTGCATGGAAACATAATGTACAAGTGATGATTGAAGGTCCCGGTCATGTTCCATTACAAAAGATCAAAGAAAATGTAGATAAACAATTACATGATTGTTTTGAGGCGCCTTTTTATACCTTGGGACCTTTGGTAACAGATATTGCTCCCGGATATGATCATATTACTTCCGGTATCGGCGCTACATTGATTGGCTGGTATGGAACAGCTATGTTATGTTATGTAACCCCCAAAGAACATTTAAGTTTACCCGATAAAGAAGATGTAAGGATAGGAGTTATTACTTACAAAATAGCGGCGCATGCAGCAGATATAGCAAAGGGGCATCCCGGTGTTGAGGTAAGAGATAATGCCATGAGTAAAGCACGTTTTGAATTTCGTTGGAAAGACCAATTTAATTTGTCTTTAGACCCTGAACGAGCAAAAGAATATTTTACCGCTCGTCATGGCGCTGATCAGGAAGGTTCGGAATTTTGTACTATGTGCGGACCCAATTTCTGCGCTATGAGAATATCAAAAGAGATAAAAGAATGTAAGAAATTATAATATTCAACCCAAATTACGCATTAGAAAATATAAATTTATTTTCCCGAAGAACTCGCAGAAAAGCTCGGACGAGGTTCTACCTCGTTCGAATTATCCTCGCAGGTTCTACCTGCACAGTAAAAAGAATATAAAAGAATAACAAATGTCAGTAGTATAGGTTGAAATGGAAAATGTATTAAAAATAAATGCAGGCATAGCCTGCTCGGATAGAACGAACGAGGTAGAACCTCGTCCAAACGGAGAAGAAACAGATGAATACCCGCCTTTCTTTCCTGTCCCGTTAGGGACAGAATGTAAATCAACCTGATAATATCTTACATGGCGCACCTGACGGCGCGCTCAAGAGGAGAATAGCTGCTGTATTTTCT
>JAIROC010000207.1 GCA_031257735.1 Bacteroidales bacterium
CAAAAATAAGCATTTTACGTAACATTTGCAAATCTATTCCTCATTTTTTTCATCCAACACTTAGCTATTTATCAACATGATACTATGATGATTATACGTTTTCGGACAGACACTAATTAGTATTAATTTAACTGATATTCAATTAGTTGAAAAAAGCGATTTGTATAAAACCAATGATATGTCACTTTTTAGAGGAAAGTTATTAACAAAATCAACTTATTCGTCTACCGGAAGTATCGAACAAACAGAACAATACCAATACAATATTGATTCGGGGAAAAATAAATATAATATTTCAGTACGATCAGTACCAAGAGGATGTGCTTCTTATAAAATATATTTGACACCTTGTTTATTAACACAACAGAGTATAATAGATAAAAATGGAGTAGAAAAACAAACAGTTTATACCTATAACGATATAAATTTAATTCGTTCTATTACTACAACTAACAGCGACGGCAAAGAATATAGGAATAGATATAAATATATAGGAGATTATGATTTTAATATCACTGTAGATGATCATAGGAATCATACGGAAGATGAATCAGACAAATTAACTATTTATTTTATGAAAAAGAAAAATATGTTAGAATATTTGGCCGAAGAACAAACGCTAATTTTAAAAAACGGGATGTGGAATTTATTAAATGGCAAATTGATAATATACAGAAAAATCAATAATTTATATCACTATTGACCGACAAACTGGAAAAAATGTCGATTCTAATTTGTATACCATTAATAATAAGCATATTATTGATGTGGTTTTTAATTTTCAAAAACCTCCCCCTCCTCTAAAAAATCGACAACTGTATTGCTGCAGGACTCCTGCTTTTGATTTTGATGCGTTTGCTGTATGCCCGCCGCCCTTCGGTAACTGTCCATGTCAAATCCAGATGTGCTGTCAGGTGAATACGTATCAGTGCTGCTATTGTTGAGAATGCTTTTGTGCTTTTTGACTGATGTTTGATCACCGTCAGCAGAAGATGAGCTATCAATGTACACCAAATCTGTGTTTTTATACCGTTTTCGGTATCGGAATAGAAAAAATGTAACTGAAAGTTCTGCTTCAACTTCTTAAACATCAGTTCGATTGTCCATCGATACCTGTATATCAGCGCCACTTCTTCCGCTGTAATTTCCCAATTATTGGTGATAAACCTGTATTTCCGCCCTTTTTCGTCTTTGTAATGCACCAGACGCAGACAAAATGTTCCGACTGCTTTCTTCTCTTTTTTGTATTGTAAATGAATGTGTTCCACTTTGTAGACGCCAAACTCACCCTTGCCCGGGTACTTCTCAAAAAGAACATCCTGCACTTCGTAGACGGCTTTGCTCTTCAAGCGACAGACAAAATTTATCCCTTCCTGTGTCCATTGGGCAAACTGTTGGTAATAATTGTACGCCCTGTCAAAAACAATCATACTGCCTTTCTGTAAAAAATTCAGTTTGTTCAGGAACTTGCGGTCATGCATTTTTGCCTCGCTGACGGTGGCATAAACTGCCGTATCGGCATGTACGTCGGTAAGCATGTGCACTTTCAGTCCTCCTTTCTTCTTCCCTCCGTCTTTCGGGTTGCGTCCCACTCCTTTCATAATGTCTGAAAACAACTGTATGGTGGTCGAATCAAAGGCATAAAACTGCTCAAAATGCACATCTTCTTTCCGGCTGACCGACAAAAGAGGTGAAAAGTGACTTATCAGAGCAAAATAATACAGCCTGAAAAGTTCATGGCTGCGCTCGCGCAAGGCATCACCCGCTGTGCTTTTGGCGGGAGCTTCATCCATACCCAAATAATTCAGCTTCCCTTTCAGCGCCCGCATCCCGTCACACACTTCGCCCATTGAATCGCAACGGGAGAATATCCCGAAAAGCAGGGTTATCAACTCTTCCCACGAAAAAAACGACTTGTAATACCTGTCGCTTTTTTGCAGTGCTGCCAAAAGGTCAAATTTCTCTTTTGGCAGTATTTTTATGATTTGTTTCAATATCGGCTGACCGACTAAATTTTTTGTGCTATCTTTACCCATCGTTGTAATAAGTATTTTTGCGATTACAAAATTACAGCTTTTCGGGCGACTGTTAACCGGTCGCCTGTTTTTTTCAGGGGGGGGGATTTTTTTGTCGGTCAGTAGTGAATTTATATAATCCGGTAGAGGAATATATATTGGAAAATGCGTTACCTTCGACAAATATTCTAGAATCGCATTTTGTTAATTTTGATGAAGAAGATTTTAACAACCATAAGTTGATTTTCAATCGTCAGTATCAAAAAAGAATTACTTATAATAATTACGATACTTATGGTAATCCAATTTTTATAACAAAAGATAGTTTAGAAAATATTGTTTACTTATGGGGCTATAAAGGGCAATATCCTATTGCCGAAATAAAAAACGCCTCCTACTCTGATGTAACAGGAAAGATTCCGGTAGCAACATTGGATGCTATTACCGCTAAGAATGAACCTTCCTCTTCCGATTGGACAACAATCAACAATTTGAGGACAAACTTGATAAGCGCTATGGTTACCACCTATACCTACAAACCCTTGGTAGGTATGACTTCAAAAACCGATCCGCGCGGTTTTACCATCTACTATGACTACGATGCTTTCGGTCGCTTGAAAGGAAGCTATTTTTATGAAAACAGTGTGAAGAAAGTGTTGGAAACATACGATTACCACTATAAAGATCAGTAAAAAAACGGTTTTGCAAAACAAGATGATAGTTTCAATTTCGGCGTTAAAGAATCGGATATCATGAAAAAGAGCATTTTAGCATTAATTTTTATAGGTATAAGCGCTTAGGTCGCTGTTGATATAATAGGTATAAGCGTTTAGGTCGCTGTTGATATAAGAAGATTTGCTACCTTTGTGGCATGCAAGAACGAGATAAATTAAATGGAGTGAACTCAATCAACTATTACGACAATTACGACAATTTCCTGAACACCCTGGAGGCCGCCGTCAAAAACAAGGTAAGCTATCCGGCAATTGCCGTCACCGGCTATGGAGAACGTTACATCAATAGCGCCTGCCCTTCCTGCTCCGCCAAGGGATTACT
>JAIROC010000217.1 GCA_031257735.1 Bacteroidales bacterium
AGGTTGTTTTGTTTTTAAATAAGGTGTAAATAAGGTTTTATCTACCTCATTAATCATCCATAACAAACACGTTTTAAGGGATTTAATTGGCTTTGAACACCCTACCCTACGGGACAGGATGCCTTTCTCAATAGCGCCTCATTGGGGAATAGTGAACATTATCTGGAAATATTCCGACATTAAAGACAGACACTAATTAGTGTCTGTCTTTAATGTCGGAAACAGCAATGACGACATCTATTGTTGCGGGGGTACTTTTCATACAACCTCATATATTATCCGACGGTCAAATATTATCCGAGATAAGGTATTTCGGTGAAAATATTGCTCTGTTTTTTGCTTTTTCTGCGAAATCTATCGCCATAATCAGACAATAAAATGGACGATATGGCAGTGTTGAGCTGTCTTTTTGTTCTTTTTTATAGAAAAAAAATCAAACGAAAAAAAATCTTATCCGTAAGTATCAGTTCATTATCATTGCAATTAGCGAGGAAGAAAAAAAGTTTTTGATTTTGTGTTTTTGTATTGGAAAAATATGTAATTTTGCAGCCTTTATTTGACACGGTGGGTGTAGCTCAGCTGGTTAGAGTGCCGGATTGTGGTTCCGAAGGTCGTGGGTTCGAATCCCATCATCCACCCTAATTCATTTCTATTGAGAAATAAAGAGAATAATAATTAAAGTTTAATAATAAAATTATATATTGAAGATGAAAAAAAATATTCACCCAAAAGAATATCGGTTTGTTGTGTTTAAAGACATGTCAAACGATATTGCTTTTTTAAGTAAATCAACAGTTAAGACAAAAGATACTATCGTATGGGAAGATGGAAAAGAATATCCATTGATGAAACTTGAAATTTCAAATACATCTCATCCGTTTTTTACAGGAAAAATGAAACTTGTAGATACGGCAGGTCGTGTAGATAAATTTATGAGTAAATATAAATCTCATATTGAGAAGAAAACAGCAAATAAACAATAACCTAATAATAAATATACAATGTCAAGAATTTGTACAATTACAGGAAAACAAGCATTGAAAGGTAATCGGGTTTCTCATTCAAATATAAAAACAACACGAAGATTTTATCCAAATCTTCAAGAAAAGAAATTTTATATTCCTGAAACTAACGAATGGATAATTTTGAAAGTATCGGCAAAAGGAATTAAGCATATCAATAAAAATGGTGTCTTAAATTCACTGCAGAAAGCGTATAATAAAGGAATTATTTATTGATAGCAGAATAGCAAATTATCCCGAAAATGTAGAAAAAATTAAACAAAGGATACGCTATTGAGGACTATTTATCAAGAAATTATTGCAGACGGTTATTTTTCATTCAGTCATTTAAAAAGTAATTAGTATACAATACAAAATTTCATGAAAGATATTCGAAAAAAATTGTACCTTTGTAACCATTAAAAATTTTAATTAATATAAAAAAGAAAGAGGTATTTTTATGATTATTGTCCCCATTAAAGAAGGAGAAAACGTAGAAAGAGCGTTGAAGAAATTAAAACGTAAATTTGAGAAAACGGGTGTAGTAAGAGAACTTCGCAATCGACAGAAATTCACAAAGAAATCAGTTGTTAGGCGCGAACAAGTACTCAAAGCCATTTATGCTCAAAAATTACGTACACAGCAAGGAGAATAAATTTAGTTTTTTTCTTCACAGTTCAAAAAAAAAATGTTATCTTTGGCGAAAATTAAGACTAACGCTTTTTTATGGATTGGAGTCATCGGTTTTTAGATTATGTAAAGTATGAGAAACGTTTTTCTTCTCACACATATATTGCTTATGAGACAGATTTATATCAATATGTTGCATTTTTGTCTTCAAAACAAAAAGAGATACAAAATGCAACATATCAAGATATTCGTTCTTGGATTATTGAAGAGTTGGAACAGGGAAAAACTCCCCGTACTGTCAATCGGAAGATATCAACATTAAATGCCTTTTATAAGTTTCTTATGAGAAATCAGTATATTTCAGAAAATCCAATGCTTAAAGTAATTAGACCCAAACAGGAAAAATCATTATCTGTTTTTATTCCTGAAACACAAATGGAAAACTTATTTAGCACAGTTGTATTCCCAAATACATTTGAAGGAATAAGAGATAAGGCAATTATTGAATTATTTTATGCGACAGGAATTCGATTAAGTGAATTGACAAATATAAAAAGGAAGGATATTGATTTCTACGCTCAAACAATAAAAGTCTTAGGGAAACGTAAAAAAGAACGCATTATTCCGTTTACTAAAAAATTAGTTCCTGCTTTACAAGAATATATTTTAAGCTATGAAAATGAGTTTGGAAAACTTGAACAAGAGGCTTTGTTTTTCGTTACAAATAAAAACAAACCTGTTTACGCAAAATTGATATACAAAACAGTAAGGAAATATTTAGACATGGCATCGACGGTAAAACAGCGAAGTCCGCATGTTTTACGACATACATTTGCTACTCATTTACTTAATAATGGCGCTGATTTAATCGCTATCAAGGAAATATTGGGACATAGTTCCCTTGCCGCTACACAAATTTATGTACATACTTCAATTGAAAAATTAAAGAAATCATATAAACAAGCTCATCCACGAGCATAAAAACAAGGAGGTTAATATGCAAATAAACATTAATGCAGTACATTTTAAAGCAGATAAAAAATTAGAAAGTTTTATTACGGAGAAACTCCAAAAGATAGGAAAATTCCATGAGAGTATCATAGGGAGTGAAGTATTTTTAAAATTGGAAAATACGGATAAGCCAGAAAACAAAATTGTAGAAATACGGCTTAAAATAAAAGGAAATGATTTAATATCAATTAAACAATGTAGAACCTTTGAAGAGGCTACCGATTTGGCATTAGATGCCTTACGTAAACAATTGGAAAAAATAAAAGATAAAAAAAGATAAATGAATTTTCATTAGACTTTTATTTAATAAATTGATTGAAGGCTACCTAACAGGTAGCCTTTAGATTGTCAGTAATTTTTTTTTATTATCTACAGGAAATAATATAGAATATTAATCTGAAAAATTATACCTTTGCAAACAGAATTTAATTTTTACGAAGTATGTGTTTTCAACGGAAAAGAGAAAGTATAAATATATGAAATATAAAAGGATACTATTGAAAATTAGCGGAGAATCATTGAGTGGGAATGATGGACAAGGCATCAATTCTGATATGCTTTGTTATTTTGCATCGGAAATAAAATCTATCTATGAGATAAATACGCAGATAGGGATAGTGATCGGCGGAGGGAATATTTTTCGTGGATTAACAGGAGTAAATAAAGGATTTGATCGTGTTCAGGGAGATTATATGGGAATGCTTGCGACAGTTATTAATAGTATGGCTTTGCAGGGAGAATTGGAAAAGATACAGGTTAAGTCGGTTATTTTGTCTGGATTGGCAATAGACCCCCTTTGTGAAAAAATGAGCAGTAGAAAAGCTATTCATTTGTTGGAAACAAATCATGTGGTTATTATTGCAGGAGGCACAGGAAATCCTTTTTTTACGACAGATAGTGGTGGAGCATTGAGAAGCATAGAAATTAAAGCCGATGTTTTGTTAAAGGGAACACGCGTAGATGGAGTATATGACAAAGATCCTGAAAAATACAAAGATGCTGTTAAATATAAGGATATTTCTTTTGAACAGGCGTATGAAAAGAAATTACATATTATGGATTTAACCGCATTTACCCTTTGCAAAGAGAATAATATGCCCATTATTGTTTTTGACATGAATAAGAAAGACAATCTGAAAAAGATTATTTCAGGAGAAAATATAGGAACATTAATACATTAATCATTATATTGTGATGAAAGAAGATAAAATAATAGGAGAAGATTTTAGTTTGCCAGAGGAGACGGAAATCGTCAAAAAAGCAAAAAAAAGAGTTGGATTTAAAATACATATTATCATTTATATATTAGCGTGTATCTTGATATGGTTATGTTGGGTTTTTATTTTTCATGGAAGTAACTTGAACAAACCCGCTTTCAATGCAATTCTTTTTATTACTCTAGCATGGGGGATATGTATTATTTTCCATTATTTGATTGTTTATAAATGGGACAAAACATACTTGGAAAAAGAAGTAAAACGTTTAAAGAAACAACAAGAAAAACAACAGCAACAAATAGAAGACTATTCAAATCAAGATAAAATATAAACCAAAATCCAAAATAATATGGTAGAAAATTGTAATTCATGTTTAACGGACATGAAAGAAGATATGCAAAACGCATTAAAGTACTTGGAAAATGAATTAGAAAAAATTCGTGCAGGAAAAGCAAATATAAGAATGTTGGAAGGAGTAAAGGTAGATTATTATGGCGCCCCAACATCTATTGAACAAGTGGCAAATCTATCTGTTCCGGACCCGAAACAAATACATATAAAGCCTTGGGATAAAAAAACAATCCCATTGATAGAAAAGGCAATTATGGCAGCTAATTTAGGTTTTAATCCGCAAAATAATGGTGAAATCATTCGGGTAATTATCCCTGCTCTGACAGAAGAACGTCGTAAAGAACTTGTTAAAAGAGTAAAACAGGAAATTGAACAGTCAAAAGTAAATATACGTAATATACGTCGTAATTCAAATGCGAAAGCAAAAGAATTGAAAGATGGTGGAGTTTCGGAAGATGAAATTAAAAAATTAGAAACCAGTATTCAGAAAACAACCGATGAGTTTATTTCTAAAATAGATAAATACATGGAAGTAAAAGAAAAAGAGATAATGACAATTTAATAAACCAATAACCAATAAGTAAATTAAATTCAAATGGGGATTACAAAGTTAGATCAATTGCTTGAAGTAGTAAAAGCAAGTCCTAAAAAACGATTAATTGCAGCGTTTGCAAATGATGAACACACAATTGAAGCTGTATATAAAGCAATAGAAGCAGGTATTGTAGAAGCAACACTCATAGGAGATGAAAAAACAATAAAAGAAGTATGTAAGTTGCACAATTTTGACTGTAACAAATTTCATATTGTTCAGGAAGCCGACGAACAAAAAGCAGGATTTCATGCTGTTTCCTTAATAAATAAGGGCGAAGGTAATATCCTGATGAAGGGATTATTGAGTACAGATAAGTATATGCGGGCAATTTTAAATAAAGAAACAGGTTTAATGCCGGGTTCGAAAGCTATCTTATCGCATGTTACAGTTATCGAAACACCTGCATACCATAAATTAATATTATGCAGTGATGTTGCTATTATTCCTGCACCGGACTTGACCCAGAAAATTGCAATAGCAAATTATTTAATCCAAACAGCTAAAGTTCTTCAAATTGATAAGCCGAAAATTGCAGTTCTTGCTGCTACCGAACAAATGTTGCCCGGAATGCAAGCCTGTGTTGATGCAGCTATCATTTCAAAAATGACAGAACGAGGACAAATTAAAGGAGCGTATGTGGATGGACCGCTCAGTTTGGATACTGCATTAGACAAAGAAAGCGCGATAATAAAAAAATTGACAAGTTCGGTAGCAGGAGATGCAGACGGATTGTTATTTCCAAATATCGAGGCTGGAAATATCTTCTATAAAAGCGCTACAAAACTTGCTAATGGGGAATTAGCCGCTATGGTTATGGGAGCAAAAGCGCCTTGTATTCTTACTTCACGTGGAGATAGTGCGAAATCAAAAATGTATTCAATTGCCTTAGCGGCATTGTCGGCAAAATAATAATTTATTTTCCAATTTTATTTAATAAATAGAGGGTTGAAATAATGAGTGAAAGAATGGGTGAAATAAAAGAGGTTTTATCAACGTTTTGTATTGGTTTTTTTTTTACTTTAGCAAATTAAAATAGTATAAATGACAGATGTTATGGAGTTAGTTCGAAAATGGAGTTATATATGTGTGTTGGCATTGATGTTCAATGGTGTATCATTTGCACAGAAATCACCTGCCGCCGAAGCTGATAAAACTTTTAGTACGTTTCAATACAAAATCGCAGCAGATTTGTATAAAAAAGCGTATGGAAAAGTCAAAAGAAATCCTGTCGAAAGACGGAGAATTATGTTTCGTATGGCAGAATCATATTCAATGATGGGAGATCTTAAAAGAGCGGAACAACAATATCTTAGATTAGAGAAGGTAAATTATCAGAAAGATAATCCTTTGATATTTATTCGGCTTGGAGATATTTACCGAGTCAAGAAAGATTATCCAACCGCTTTAGCATATTATGAAAAATACAAACAGGTACGACCTGACGATCCTCGAATAGATGCTCGGATAGAAGCCTCTAAATTGGCTCCTCAGTGGGTTAATAATCCAACACGACATGAGGTCGAAAATATGAAAAAATTTAATACGCCACAAAGCGATTGGTCTCCGACATGGGGCGTTCCAAGTAAGGAAAATCAAATTGTATTTACTTCATCCCGTGAGGGCAGTGTGGGAAAGGGTGAAGACCTATGGTCTGGACAATCGTTTTCAGATTTGTATGTATCAAATAAACCCAAAAGTAAACTTGTGGATTTTCCCGGTGATTGGACAACACCCGTCGTACTGGATAATGAAGGTATCGTTAATACGGATGCAAACGAAGGAGAAGCATCTTTCAATCCCAAAGGTACAACCCTGTATTTTACCCGTTGCCCGAATGAAAAGAAATTGGTTTCCTATTGCAAAATATATCAAATAACGAGAAAAGGGAAGTCGTGGGGGGAGGCGGAACTAATTATACTAGGTCCCGATTCTTTTGATTATGTACACCCAACAATTTCTTCCGACGAATTAACGCTTTATTTTTCTTCCGATATGCCGGGAACAAATGGGGGATATGATATCTGGTCTGTGTCAAGAGATAAAAAGTCAAAACCTTTTGGAAATCTTACTAATTTAGGTAAAAATGTGAATAGCAGAGATCATGAGATGTTTCCTGCGCTTGAAAACGATACAACACTTTATTTTTCCTCTAAAGGACATGTTGGATTAGGAGGATATGATATTTTTAAAAGTCAATACCTGAATGGAGAATGGACTGCTGTGGAAAATTTGAAATATCCTATCAATTCGGAAGCTGATGATTATGGTATTTTATTTGATCATACCCTTGTTATGGATCCTGTTTCAGGATTTCCTTTTATTGAGAAAGGATATTTCACTTCAAATCGAGTAGGAGGAAGAGGCATGGATGATATTTGGACTTTTAAACTGCGTCCATTGATGTTTACATTATCTGGATTTGTAAGAGATAGCGTAACAAGGCAATTTGTTGACGGAGCAACAGTTACTATCACAGCCTCAGATGGAACTTCCTATAAAACGACTACCGATATACGAGGACATTATAGTTTTGATAAAACAAAAGTACTTGGAGAATTAACCTACGAAATATCGGTACAGAAGAATGGATATTATGAGAATGATAATGCCAGAGGGAGAGAAACGACAGTGGGCCTGACGGAAAATAAAGATTTAAAACGAGATTTCATTATTGATCCTATTCCCAAAGATCCTGTTGTGTTGCCCGATATTTTGTTTGATTTGGCAAAATGGGATTTAAAACCTCAATACGAAGATTCTTTGCGCGGGTTGCTAAAAATTATGGAGGATAATCCTACACTTGTCATTGAATTACGCGCTCATACCGATATTCGTCCCATACCTATGACAAATGACACTTTGTCTCAACGTCGTGCAGAGTCATCTATTCTGTTTTTAATAGCATCGGGCATTGACCCTGACAGATTAGTAGCGAAAGGGTATGGAGAACGTGTTCCCAGAAAATTAGACAGAGATATTGTTTCTCGGGGATATACATTTAAGCAGGGTACTGTATTGGATGTCGACTTTATCAACTCCTTGAAGTCAAGAAATGAACAGGAAGCAGCTCATGACTTGAACAGACGTACTGAATTTCTTATTTTACGGGATGATTATGTTCCCAAAGAAAATGTGGAACCTGTTTATGATCCAAGTTTAGCGCATATCAGTATTGTTTCTCAAATATTTATTCCGATAGAAATACAAGACAATTCAGTCTATGGAACTTGTTATGTCAATAGTAAGACGCTTCAATTTAAGATTGAACAGGGTGTTGAAAAGTTTACTATTTCATACGATCAAGCGATGAGATTTTTGAAAGACGCTATTATTAAGGTTGGCGATTTTGAATTGAAAGAAAAAGCTATTGTACCGGAAGACGGTACTATTATAGATAAATCTGTGGTATACTTTAATACTTTTCAAGTGGGAGACGAGGTCATGGAAAATGTTGCAATGACCGTAGTGAAAGACCAAAAAGACCCCATTATCATTGGAGGTAAAACATTTGAAGAAGAATTTGGAAGTTATACTATAAATAAAGAAGAAGGTAAACTTATTTTTAATAAGTAAGGTACGCATGTTTATTGTCCATACATAGAAAAGGGAAGATGTTATGTCTTCCTTTTTCATTATACGAACAAAATGAATCTATTTTTTCAAGGAAAGACCAAATATAAAGCACAATCTTTACAGGCTATTGCATGGAGAAAGTTTCGCAGAAATCGACAAGGAATGATTTTACTTTGCTTACTGGGAATTATCACTGTTGTTGCCATATTGGGGTATTTAATTACACAGGATGATACTCCTTATGCCAATAAACAGATATTGGAAGTACGCTTGCTGAAACCCATGTCGAAAGTTTCCTTTCTGCAAATTACAAAAAATCATCCCGTAGAGAAACGAAATTTTATTCAAAAGGCGCTTTTTGGACAACCTGAAATCCATACATCTATTCCTGTCTCTTCTTATTTTTTTTCTGCGGATTCTGTTGTTATTACATTGTTTAATGAATCGCCTCCCTATAATATCATGAGATACAGTCTTGCTGATGTTGTATATCCGCTTAAAGAAGGAGTTCCTGTGCTGTTCGACGGGGAGAAGTGTATCTTTAAAGATATTGATGATAATACTTACAACGTTCCTGTTACAGTATTACAAGCTCAAGTCAAACAACATATCAAAAATAAAATATACTGTTTGGGGACGGATCGTTATGGGCGGGATGTACTGAGTCAGCTTATTATTGGCGCCAGAGTTAGTTTATCGGTGGGATTTGTTTCTGTTTTTATTGCGTTGGTTATCGGTGTATTTTTAGGCGCTATTGCGGGTTATTTTCGTGGGATAGTGGATGATATTATTATGTGGTTTATCAATGTGGTATGGTCAATACCTACCCTGTTATTGGTAATCGCTATCAGTTTTGTCTTGGGAACAGGCTTTTGGCAAATATTCATTGCTATTGGATTGACAATGTGGGTGGATATTGCAAGGGTAGTACGGGGACAAGTTATCAGTTTACGGGAAAAGGAATTTGTGGAGGCTTCTAAGGCATTGGGATTTAATAACCTGACAATTATATTTAAACATATCATTCCCAATATTACAGGAACTGTTATAGTAGTAGCTGCGGCAAATTTTGCTTCGGCAATTTTAACAGAAGCAAGTTTAAGTTTTCTTGGCATTGGCGTACAGCCTCCTATGCCATCTTGGGGAACAATGATAAAAGAAAATTATGGCTATATTATCCTTGATTATGCTTATCTTGCCATTGCCCCCGGATTTGCTATTATGATGCTTGTTCTTTGCTTTATGCTTATTGGAAATGTGTTTCGGGATGTGATGGATGTTAGGGATAGTAATGCATAGCACAGTATATTTTACCGTTAAACTTTGCTGAAAATATATGGAAAGTCTGATAAAATTAGGATACTTAGGATTGTTTTTGTCTTCTTTTTTGGCGTCAACTGTTATTCCGCTTAGTTCGGACGTTGTTTTGTCGGCTTTGATCGCCTTAAAATTTGATGTGTGGATATGTATTATTATTGCTACTGTCGGAAATTTTCTTGGAGGATTAACAACCTATGGACTGGGTTACCTAGGTAAATGGGAATGGATTGAAAAATACTTTAAAAAGTCCAAAGAAGATATTGAAAAATTCCAACATAAAGTCCAAAAAGCAGGTATCATCGCTGCCGCTTTTGCTTGGCTGCCTTTTATCGGAGATTTGATAGCATTGGCTTTGGGATTTCTACGGTTTAAACCTTTACCTGTTTTTATCATGATGCTTATCGGACGCTTTTGCCGATTTACAGTCGTCGGACTGATGACCGCTTATATCTTGAGATTATTATAAATTGACTTCATTAATTGAAAATTGAAAATTGAAAATTGAAAATTAGCTGGCGCAAGATTATCATAATTAATTGTATTAATTTCATTTTCAATTTCAGAACTCCTTTGTGCCGCGAGAATGAATGGAATGGCTGCCATTCGTTAAACTATAAAATACATGGTAGAATGGTCTACCGCAATCGTCTTACAGGAGGAGGTTGCAAACCGGTGTATGCTGCTGAAACGGAAACGGATTGGTAGTGAACGATACATTAAAAAGGCAGTAAAAACTGTCAGGTGAGAATACAAGAGATGAACGAGAGTGAACTGTTGAAGAAGCGTCGAAACTGAATTAGACGGCGTCAAAACTGGGGTTTAGGAGTGATTCTGGGAAAAGTGCAAGGATTACCTGTTTATTGCTTGCACGGCGTCCGGCGTACAGACAGCATGACTTGTATTTAGGGTATATTATGGGAACGCGGGAACTCAACATGAGATGCAAAGGGAGAAACCGAAAGCGGCGACCCCGCAAGGCAAGAGTACCGAAGCTCATGTTGGGGGCGGACTGCCTCGTAGTAGTAAAGAAGTTGGTGTAATGTCAATGGAGCAAAGGGGGCAGCTTATCAAGTTATATTTGTAAAGAACAACTAAATAATTTTTAGGATGCCTCAGGAACAGAGAAACAAACCATTTACAATTCCCAAGCATCTAATATATTCAGCTTGGAAAGAAGTAAGAGAGAATCGGGGCAGTGCCGGGATAGACAAAGTAAGTATAAAAGAGTACGGAGAAACGCTCGGTACAAACTTATACAAACTGTGGAACAGGATGAGTTCAGGGAGCTACTTTCCCCCCCCTGTAAAGTTGGTAGAAATACCGAAAAAGGGAGGCGGAAAACGCCCGTTAGGCATCCCCACGGTAGAAGACCGGATAGCCCAAAGCGCAGTGGTGCTATGTATCACAGAGCGATTAGACAGAGAGTTTCATGAAAACTCCTATGCGTATCGCCCCAAACGAAGCGCCCATGATGCCATAACCGTCGCTCGTCAGCGCTGTTGGCGGTACGATTGGGTATTGGATATGGATATTAGCAAATTTTTTGACACGATAGACCAAGACAAGCTGATGATGGCAGTAAAACGTCACATAAAAGAAAGATGGATACTGCTGTATATAGAAAGATGGTTAAAAGTACCGTATGAAACAGTACAGGGAGAACGCATAGAAAGGAAGATGGGAGTACCGCAAGGGTCAATCATCGGTCCCGTATTAGCGAACCTGTACCTGCACTATGTATTTGACAAGTGGATGTCGATACACTATAGTCATATTCCCTTTGAACGGTACGCAGATGATACCATCTGTCACTGTCGAACCAAGGCAGAAGCAGAGGAGATGCAAATAGTCATCAAGAACCGACTGTCATTGTGCAAGTTGAAGCTGAATGAAGAAAAGACAAAAATAGTCTACTGTAAAGATAGCGGAAGAAGAGGCGAACACGAAAACGTATCATTCGATTTTCTGGGATATACCTTTCAACCACGCGCAACCAGAAACAGTAAAACGAAAGTAAACTTCACAGGCTTTCTACCAGCAATAAGTCAGAAGTCAAAGAAACATATCCATGAAACCATACGAGGATGGTCACTGAAAAGCATGAAGAAAATGCCTGAATTGGCAATCCAAATGGAGGCATCAGCACGCGGATGGATAAACTATTACGGAAAGTTTTATAAGAGTAAGATGGAAAAAGTGCTTCAAGCGCTTAATCATGCCATTGCCCGATGGGCACGCAGAAGATATAAAAGATTTAAAGGCAGTATCAAAAGAGCGTGGCTATGGGTAATTAAATGTTATAAAGAAAATCCGAAATTGTTTTATCATTGGAGTAAGGGAGTAACACCATATTACTTTAAATTGAAATTGGTTAAGATAAGACGAGCCGAATGAAGGGAGACTTTCACGTTCGGTTCTGTGGGAGGTTAGGGGTGAAATTCCCCTTTACCTACCCGGCGACCTGAGACAAAGTCAGAGACTAATAATAAGCGATATATAAAAACAGTACCAATAATTGACATTGTCGCGAATAAAACTTGGTGTTGACTGAAAGTCCCGCAGGGACGACACTTTATTAACCGTATGCTTCAGCTTACGGATAGCGTAATCTCTTTGTATTCCCCCTTCGTGCTTCTTCGTCCATTAAAGAAAGTATGATGATATGTGTGTTTTCTCAAGAAAAACTGTTACCTTTGCCAAAATTTTATTAGTATGATACCTATAAGTTATTTACGTGAAAATGCAGATCTTATAATAGAGCGATTACGCATCAAGAATTTTGATGCAACTCTATACGTGCAAAAAATTCTTGATGCAGACACAAATCGCAGAGAAATTCAAAAACAAATAGACGATAACCTGTCCGCACAAAATCGTATTGCAAAACAAATTGGAAACCTGTTTAAGGAAGGAAAAACAACAGAAGTCCAGACATTAAAAGCCCAGACATCTTTGCTAAAAATAATTGAAAAAAAATTAGAAGAGATACTAATTGAAAAAGAGCATCAAATTAATGAATTGCTTGTTCTTCTTCCGAATGTGCCACATGTTTCTGTTCCTGCAGGCAAGTCGTCCGAAGACAATGAAATTGTTTATTCGGAGGGGGATACCGATGTATTGGAATGGATGCTTCCCCATTGGACGCTTTGCGAAAAATTAGATATTGTTCACTTTGAAACAGGCGTCAAAATTACGGGTGCAGGATTCCCTCTATATAAAGATAAAGGAGCGCGTTTACAACGCGCATTGATAAATTTCTTTTTGGATAATGCAGTAGAAGCTGGTTATGTGGAAGTACAGTCTCCTTACCTTGTCAATGAAGCCTCTGCGTATGCAACAGGTCAACTTCCCGATAAAGAAGGACAAATGTATTATATAAATGAAGATAATCTGTATTTGATACCAACAGCTGAAGTTCCTGTTACCAATATTTATCGAGATACTATTTTAAAAGAAACAAACTTTTCGATAAAACACTGTGCTTATTCTGCCTGTTTTCGGAGAGAAGCAGGTTCGTATGGGAAAGATGTACGCGGATTAAATCGATTACATCAATTTGATAAGGTTGAAATTGTTCGTATCGAACATCCTGAAAATTCATATCAGGCGCTCGAAGAAATGAAAGAATATGTTGCAACCTTGTTAAGAAAATTGGAATTGCCATTTCGGATTCTTCGATTATGTGGCGGTGATATGAGTTTTACATCAGCGCTAACTTTCGATTTTGAAGTATTTGCCAAAGGACAACAAAAATGGTTAGAAGTAAGTTCTGTTTCAAATTTTGAAACTTTTCAGGCTAATCGTATGAAACTTCGATTTAAAAGTGAAGGAAATAAACCCCAATTAGCGCATACGCTCAACGGAAGCGCTTTAGCTCTTCCACGCATTCTTGCCGCTCTATTGGAAAATCATCAAACACAATCAAACATCATACATATCCCTAAAGCATTACAACCCTATACTATCTTTGAAACACTTTGACTTCAGAACAAATACACAAGCCTTCAATATTAATAATGGAAATACAAGACGATTAGCTCTTGTTCGGACGAGGTTCTACCTCGTTCAAATTATCCCCGCAGGTTCTACCTGTGCAGTAAAAAGAATATAAAATAACTGCAGGCATCGCCGGCCCGGATCGCGCGAACGAGGAAGACCCTCGTCCGAACGAAGGATTGCTTCGATGCGCTCGCAATGACGGCGTATTGATTGTCCCGCAGGGACAATATTGTATTAACCGTAGACTTCAGTCTACGGGAAAAGCACAGCTAAAATTTTAACAGTATTTGGCATCTAATTTCTGTTTTTTTGTTACCGTCGATGTAAGTTAATCCGCTTCCGATACTGTTTTTGTTACGATAAAAGGTTTGTGCAACTTTAACCCATAAGTCAATATGAGAAGTTATGCTTACCTTTCCTGTCAAATAAATTCTACTTCCTTTATCATAGAAAAAAGGAGAAGAAAAAGTATATAACACATCACTTTCATATGTATATATTCGTTCGTCGTATGAATAGGTGTCAAAGAGGGCAATACGCGCAATCAAAGTAAGTGGAATACGCTGTATTTTCCATTGTATCTCCTGATAAATCATATATCCCTGATGAAATTTTGTTTTGTCTGAGGCTTTGTAATTGATGATGTCAATTCTGCTTTTTAGAGTAAGCTGTTGAAAAGGAGAATAAACAAGATGAAAACGATAGGATTGACGATGCGTTTGGGTTAATTCATTATAATAATCTGTGGCATAATTCAGGGCTTTTGATTTGTACCTGAATCTGATGTAAGAAGAAAATTGATTGTTAAGTTTGAAACTTAATTTAGTCTGTACTTCGTATCCGTCAGAAGGAGCATCTATTCTGTATCTTAGCCATTTAAAACGAAAATAATCAATATATCCATCCCAAGAGAAGTTTTTAGATAAAATGGTTTTGTATCCCAAAAAGATGCCATGTTCGTTGGCATTGGAGGCATTTTCTCCGAAAGCATTGGCATGAAGCGCCTGATAATTTCTCCCATAATACCGATGCAGAATAGACAATGAAAATCGAGGATCAATCGTAAATATCATGCCATTTATCGACGCTATTGCAAGGTTTTTACTCATTGCAATTTCTCCAAACATACTTGTCTTTTTTATCAACACCCGATAATCTACAGAGGCATTGATATTATCCTGTTGATTAAATTCATATCCGTTATACAATGACAAATTCCTGTTCAGGGGAACTTCAAAATAGGTGTAACAAGCCGTAGCTCCAATACGGGCAATACGCATGGAACGTTCCAAGTGCATGCCTGCTATATGCTGTCCTATTGCGTTTTTCTTTGCCATTTCGCCTTGTGTACGATGATAACCCGTTTCGTAAAGCGTCTCGATATACAATTCTTCATTGGAAAGAGTATCGCTTAAGACTGCGTCTATTTTTTTACAGGAATAAAAGAGCGTTAAATCCATTACTTTGCAATCAAGCGTTGTGGCGACGCCTCTAAAAAAATTAGCCTCATTCGCCGAAGTATAACATCTTATTCCCGATGGATTTTTATATATTCCTACAGCATTGTCAGGCTTGTATAACGAAAAATTCGTACTAATGACCAATCCCTGCCCGAAAGAGGCATGATAATCCCCCACAGCAATGGTCTTAAAAATACTTATATCCTTTACAAAAAGATGCAGTGAATAAAAATCAAATCCCCATTTATTTGACCCCTTAAAAAACTCTTCTCCTGCATCTTTGTCTGCTGTAAAGCCGAAACGGATACGATTATTGTAATTGAAAGTATATTTAATCAAATACGATTGTGGACTACCCAAATAAACAGCGTTAGGACGTTTCTCCAATACTTCATCCGACACATCAATATAACCTTGCTGTTTTTCAAGTGTCTGTCCATAACGCATCAATATTCTATTTTTCCCGTATTTGAACGCATTACGCAGATTTAGTTTTTGTTGTTTTTCTATCGGATATACATCCGCATATTTCATCAGGCGGAAGATAGTTTCCCTGTCCATTCCTTCAATCACGCTCAATTCGTATATGCTGTACATTTGTCCGTGAACGTGCAAATACTGTTGTAAATGATACACTTGGTAATCGGTCAATCCAAACAGATTTATCAGTTGCGAATAATCAGGATTATTCAGGTTTATTTTGTTTTCGGTGTAAAATAGCAAATCGTCAACAAGTTCCGAATAGTCTGGGGTTTCGTCAGCCTGTTCTGTGAGGGTTTCAACAGTATTTTCCAATTCACTTATAATGATAGTATTATTTTCATCTTCTACTGTTGTGTCGCGTTGAGCCTGTGCAAACATGGACACTCCTAATAAAATGACTGTCAAAAGCAGAGATTTTGTTACTTGCATAGTTTTACTCAATGTATTGAATGGATTAACGTATTGCATAAATTATTGCTAATTGTGGACTGTATCCAAGATAAGCATGATAGGAAGAGGCAAAATCAATAGATAAACCTTTCCATTGTGTACCAGCGCCCAAGCTAAAAGAAAAATCGGGAAAACGTATTCCTCCCCGCAAAATGAGAAAGTTTAAAATCGTATATTCAACACCCGTATGGATTTGCAATTTTGTATCCAAGTTTTTCTCTACATCCAAGCCGATGATACATTTTTCCTTGAATTTGTAAGCAAATCCTAATCGCAGAATAGTAGGAATATATTCAGGAATGTCGTTATAAGTTATCATTTTAAGTCGCGCAGGATTGTAGATGTGAAATCCCAATGAAAAGTGTTTGGTGATTTGTCCGTATAATCCTGTTTCAAATGTAAATCCACTTCGTTTACCGTACATGGCATCGCTAAAATGATCCAATAAATAGTCAAACTGTAATCCAAACGAAAACACAGAAGCAAACGATTTAGCATAGGCAATTCCTGCCTTCATTTCTCCGAAATGGCTACTCCCATAATGATATAAATTAACGGAAAATACATCACTTCCATTTTTAAGTGGCAATACAAATCCCCATACAGCGGTAGAGGTCTCCTTGAGCAGATAACGGTTATCATAATAGACTCCTGTCGCCATTTTACCATAAAAAGGCATTATCGCCTGATTGTTATACATTGACCAAAAATCAGGAATTGCTACAGAAACATTTCCCATTCCATTAACACGTGCTCCGACAGAGGTATTTTCATTTGTCGAATACATCAACAATGGAAAAGAAATTAAGAAAAATAGTATATATTTTTGTCTTCTCATAATGAAAATTTTTTGTCTGCAAATGTATACAATTTTATCCAAATATTGAAAAAATGTTTAATAAAATTGATAGCGATGATGTCCAACCAACGCTATATAGTGTCTGTCTTTATAGTCGGAATATTTCCGGATAATGAAGCAATCCTTATCCGACAGCACGTCATTGCGAGCGCAGCGAAGCAATCCAGAATACTCGTAATCAAATTTCTGGATTGCTTCGCTGCGTTCGCAATGACGGCGTTGTTTGGACGGCATTGATGATTACTTTTTTATACTTTATAGACGAACACTAGTTATTATTTTACGAGTGCTAGTTGTTATTTTGCGAGTGCTAGTTATTATTTTGCGAGTGCTAGTTGTTATTTTGCGAGTGCTAGTTATTATTTTGCGAGTGCTAGTTGTTATTTTGCGAGTGCTAGTTGTTATTTTGCGAGTGCTAGTTGTTATTTTGCGAGTGCTAGTTGTTATTTTGCGAGTGC
>JAIROC010000224.1 GCA_031257735.1 Bacteroidales bacterium
TGTAACCGTTCGGTTTCGGAAGTACGGCTGTCGTTTGCGATGGTTTTAGCTTTGTGTTTGTCGAGCAGAGTTGATAATAATGTGTAATCTTCGCTGATTTCGGGGACGTCGATATCCTCAAAACCGTTAACCACACTGTTCACACATCGAATAAGTTTGTCGCACTCATCATCCAGTTCG
The DNA here is from genome assembly GCA_031257735.1 of Bacteroidales bacterium. Classification (GTDB taxonomy): domain Bacteria; phylum Bacteroidota; class Bacteroidia; order Bacteroidales; family WCHB1-69; genus JAIROC01. The sequence goes on from JAIROC010000224.1 coordinate 181, forward strand.
CCCAAGCGTGTCATTTTCTCATTTTTGCGCACATATACCCCTAACGATTCGAGGGCGGGACGAAATGCCAATAATTCGCCGTACGATTTGCCCAAAGACATGCCGTAGTTGTCATACTTTCCACAAATGTCAATAATGTAAATTGCTACTAATGTAAATTCATTTAAGCGCAACCGGCTATACATTATTCTTTCGATTTTTACTTTCATTGTAATATATATTTAAAATTAAACATAAAAATTCGCGGCAAAATTACTAAAAGTTTTTCACTTGACAATTCAAAATAAACTTTTTTGAAAACTTTTTTTGAAAAAAATGATTTTCAAGTGTGTAGAGTGAACTATTTTTGAAAAAAAAATGGTTTTATACAAGTGAGAAAAGAGTATTTCCGAAAAAATATAGTCTTCGCTAATAGCGAGAATGGCTTTTACGAAAAAATATAGTCTTCGCTAATAGCGAAAATGGTTTTTCTGATAAAATACTGTCTTCGCTAATAGCGAGAAGAATTTTTATGGAAAAATACTGTCTTCGCTAATAGCGAAAAGGGTTTTTCTGAAAAAATATGGTCTTCGCTAATAGCGAAAAGGGTTTTTCTGAAAAAATATGGTCTTCGCCAATAGCGAGAAGAGTTTTTCTGGAAAAATACGGTCTTCGCCAATAGCGAGAAGAGCTTTTTCGAAAAAATACTGTCTTCGCCAATAGCGAGAAGAGTTTTTTTGAAAAAAAACGGTTGTAACTACTCGAATACCACTTGAAATTTGAAAATCAGCCAAACATTTCAAAGCGAAGAAAAGAGCTTTACCGTTTTTGACTGCCATATACAAAATTTTAAGCCATAACAAAATCAATAAAAACCCTCTTTGTGAAAACTTTGTGTTCTTTGTGTCTTAGTGGTATTTTTTTTTAACCACAAAGGCGCAACGGTCACAAAGGGTTTCACAAAGTGTGTCTTTGCAGTAACCTTTTTTGTGAATGCGAAGGTCGCAAAGTGGTTTGTCAGCCGTCGCAAATTGTTTTGAGTAAAAGTTTCCGTAATGTTGGATACTCCGACAACATCGGAAACCGTAACCGGCAATATAGATAATATCAAAAACAACTTTTTCATCTTGTTATTAGAATTTTACCTGTTAAATACATATTGTTCCACATTGCAAATAAAATTTCAAAATTACAGATTTCACCTTTAACATTTAGTTCCACTTTGTAAAATGAATTTTTTCTTGATTGGTAATTTTTCCAAATTTCGCAAATTCTATCTGCAATTTGTCGTAAACTAATATTTTTGTTTTTTATAAAACATTGAATAGTTAACATTGTGTTTCTATTTGAAAAAGTTTCTATGAATTTTAAGTTCATTGTGGCAACATTTTTTAAAGAAATTTTCATGTATGTTTTCAAATTTTCAATGTTTATCCTATCAAATATTTGACTTTCTGGAGGTAATTTTTGATAAAAACTTTCAAAATCCCAATAATAAAAATCCGGACGAATTACTTTTGTTATTTTTCCTTGTCCAACTATTTTTTCTCCTTCTCTTATTTCAAAGTTTTTTCCAACAAAAAACTTTCCAACGTGAAAATCAGGACTTAATGTTTGTATATAAACTCTTATGGTTTCACCTAAATTGCAAATATCTTTATTTATAAATTCTTGTTGAATATCCCAATCATTTCCATTATAAAAAAATTGTCCACGATAACCATTTACAACTAAACTTTTACGTCCGCCCTCTTTTGTTGTTAAATAATAAATTTCTGCTTCAAGTTCCGGGTTTTTCAATCTATATCTATCATCAAGTATCATTTTATTTTATGTAATTTTAAATAATGCAGATTTTCAGAGTTAACCCTAATAACATTATAACCATCCATATATCCATTTTTATAAATATTCAATCTTCCTGATGCTTTTACTTCTATAATAGTAGATTTCTGGTTAAATTGTGCATCATAAGCTTTTGTATTGTTTATCGCATCATTATAATTCTCATAGAAAAGTTTTTCAGCTTCGTATCCTGTTTTAGGATCCACACGCAATCCATTTAATTGTATATCATTAAGTTCTTCTATGGAAACTGCTCTATATAATGTTTTTTCTCCCGTCAACATATTCACTTTATAATCTAGAGAATACTGCACGGAAGCGCCTATTGCACTAATTCCACTACTTACAAAAGCTGATTTGGTACCTTCCCATGCTCCATGCCAAAAATTGCCGCCGTTGCTATACTCAAACAAACCGCCGGTAACAGCGCCAAAAGGTACACCAACTATTTCGCCGCCTACAAAATTTCTTAGCAAAGGTGATTCTATATTTCCTATCCAGTTGCCTAAACGAGTATCATTTAAATAATTCGAAAATTGTCCGCCTACGTATGAGGTAACTCCTCCCTTAATTCCATCAAATATAGCTTGACCATAGTCAATGTTATTCCAACCGTTTGTATAACCTTGTTGCATTATGGAATTAGTTGTGCTCAATCCTCCCGCTATCCATGCTGCTGCACTGGGGAAAGCCGCAGTTAAAGCTCCGGCAACGAAGCCGGTCCCGAAATAAGCGGCGCCTTCTGCATTGAATTTACAACCGTTCGAAACCCAATTGATGACACCTCCAACGAAACCACCGATAATTATATGCCAAAATTCCCCATCTTCATCCACATACATCAATGGATTATTTCCACAATAACTGTACCGGTTGAAATTCTGGCTCCAGTCCGGCGTCTGCACGTATGGGTCGGGTGAGAGGAAACGTCCGAGAACAGGGTCGTACATTCTGCCGTTCATGTTTATCAGGGCAAATTCCGGAAGGTGTTCGTGACCGGTGAAGCCGCGATGGAATTTGAACGTGTTGGCAGTAACTGTCTGTTTACCCCAGACGTCGTAAGAGGCTTTGAATACTGCCGCTCCGGTGTTGTCTGTCAGCGAAAGGATGCTGCCGAGATGGTCGCGATGAGCGTAGTAGATTGCCGCCAAACCGTCTGCACTCGGTTTTGCCTGCATACCGGAAACCGCCGTCAGTAATACAAGTAATGTCAAAAACAACTTTTTCATCTTTTACCGAATTTCAGCGCAAAAGTAATGCTTTTTTATGAAACAGACATGTAAAGCACGAAAGAAGTTGATACACTAAAATGCATTCATAGCCAAAAATAAACTGAAAACGTTATTGCAATGAAAAAAACCTTGCTACTTCTATACTTTTTGTTCTAAATACTTTGTGTTGCTCATTTGCAAATGCTCTAATACATAGTAACCTGGAAATCCTTTGTTTTTAAGCCAATCTATTTTTTCTTTTTCATATTCAATTAATTGGTTTGCTAAATAATCTGCAACAATATCACCGGGACAAGATAGCCTGTATGCCCACTCGTACAATAAATTACCCTGCTCTTTATCCATTGCTGTTTTCTGCATTTTAACAGCCAACTTATCATCGTCTAAACCAAAATACCATTCCGCAATGTGAAGTATTTTACCAACGAAAAACAAGTATTCTGCATTATCAGAAAACATAGCACATGATTTGTCAAATATCTGTTTCAGCAGATTCGCCATTTCATCGTGTTCATTGCTTGGGTAATCTTCTTCAACAAGAATATTATGTATTAAGTATATTGCCCTGATATATACATCTGCATCATCAGGATATTTCTCCATTAGATTTTTGACCAGTTCAACCGCTGGTTTCCAATCTCGTTCTTCATGATGTCCAAAATGCTTTTCTATTTCCGATAATTGTTCTTTCCAATTCATAATGATATTTTTTTAAGATTGTAAGCTGCTTTACCAAAGATGTGATTAACCATAATAATATTCTGTAACACTGTTTCATGCCAAGACATTTTTATTGATTTAGCAAAGCAAAATCCGGAGTTTTTATCTCCATAAGATTTTCAAGTCGAATATTAGTGATATTATTTTTCTTCAATATTTCGACAACTCTATTTGTTATAATCGTTCCAAAGTATTTTTCCGGCATGAAAAAATCGCTACCATCCCATTTGTCTAAACCAACGTGTAAACCTTTGTAATATTTACCCAACAGTGTATCTTTTATTATTTCAGACTTGCTGTAATCTATTTTTCCACATCTGCCCGTAATTGATAAACCATGATAATTTTGTATTTCCCGACCTTTTTTGTCTATCACTTGTACGGCAAAAGTTTTCCAGCCTGTCAAAGCATTTTCTTCTAAAACGGTTTTCATCTTATTAGAGATAAGATATAGATTTACCCATCCTGTATCTAAAACATCTTCCAGCTTCTTTCCATACTCTTGCTTGAATACGACAGGAAAAGAAATGCCGTCATACACTCCTTGTATTAGTCTGTGTTGATCAAAAAGACCGGTATCGTCTTCTTTGCTACTCAAACCAAGTGCGTGAGCTTGAACCGTAGTTGAAGACAATTTGCTGCTAAACGTATAATATTTTTCAATGTTCATCTATACTTAGAGATTATTGTATTTCCTTAAATCCGCAGATAACCTATATTGCTACTACAACAAAGCACTGTTAATAAGGGCATTAACGAGCACTTTGCAGGATTCAAAAATTTCACCTATCTTTACGCTGTGAAACAATAAAGTTTACGACAATGAAATTTCAGAGAACAAAGGTACAAAAAATATCTAAACCAGTTATCTCCTTTGCGGGAATATATTACATAAACGAGGAATTTATAAATACAGGATTAGAAGCGCTCATAGATAAAGAACTCGGAATCAGAGGAAAGAGGGGTAGTTATTCTTATGGAAAAATAA
>JAIROC010000230.1 GCA_031257735.1 Bacteroidales bacterium
GATAGCGCAGTCTGCGGTAAGTCATCTGACTCCCGCTGCCTGAAAGGCAGGACATTTCCGTGTTACATTGTCCTGCCTTTCAGGCAGGCGTCACTGAGATAGTCCGTCCGCAGGTCGCATACCTGCGGTTATGAAAATTTTGCCTTTGACTACGTCGAACTAACGTTTCAGGCAATCCGGCTCGTAAAAAACGACAATTTGGAATGCACCCAGCAAGAGGGTAGCCGAAGTTACTTTTACGGGGGATGCGCATACGTGCTGGGAGACTACGTAGTAGTTCAACCCCTTGCGGGGTTGATGTACGTTGTTGCGCTACCCCGAACTGCGCTACGCTTGTTCGGGGTTATTCATATTGAACGCCTATCGGCGTTCTTTCGGGTCACTTTCTATTTTTCGATAGTATTGTAGTTCTGACCCTACATGCAAGGTAGGATAGGGTACGCAAAAGGCGCATGAAAAAAACCTCATTTTCAACCTAATTTAACAACAAAACACCTCAGTAGCCAAGATTATAACAACACACAAAACCTTATTACCTCATTAAATTTACTCCAAAATATCATTGATTTAATGAGATAATAGGCTAACCTCTCATAATACACTCTGGTTGCCTCCATAGTAACATGAAGAGATAAGTCTTTTTTCCTTTTAGTATCTAACCATGCCTCTAATTCCTGAAAACCCTTTTCTGTGTTCTGAAATCTCATGGAACCCTGAACTCTTGTTATTAAATAAGGTTCTGTCAACAAAAATGGAATTTTGTCGTATTTTCATTATTTGTTCGTTCCTAAACGTTATAGATTGTTTTTAACATATCCCTTAGACGACGTCAAAACCGGGGTATTAAGTTGATTTCGGGAAAAGCGCAGGGGCAACCTGTTTACTGCCTGCGCGGCGTCCGGCGTATAGACAACATGACCTTTAGTCTGACCACAACAATATTTGTGTAGTTTCAAACCAACTATCCAATTCCCTTACATATCCTTCAATGTTACTCTTTTTTCAATACTTCCGCCGGATTTTCACTGCTTGTTTCATATACTTTTTTCCCCACACAAAGAATAATCACAAATGCAAGAGACAACAATATCAATACATAAATCCATGCGTTTATGATCGTTTGCCGCGTATATTGCTCTAACCAACTTTTCATAATATAATATCCTGTAGAAAAAGCCATCACGGCGCCAACTAAAAGTAAAAGAAAATATTCCTTAAAAAATATATCCAATATATCTTTTATTGTTGCCCCGTTCACTTTTCGGATAGCGATTTCTTTCCGTCGTTCTTCACAAGTAAGGAGCACCATTGATACGAATCCGAAAATGCTAATGACTACACATACCAAAGAAACAAATGTCAGTATTTTCAGTAAAATGTTTTCCGATTTCAGTAATTTCCCATATTCTTCCTCCGTATTGGATATGATGCGGAATATCATGGAATTACTGACTTCGGGATATTCCTTTTTTAATATCTGTCCGATTTTGTCCTTGCAAATTCTCCATGTTCCTTCATTGTATTTGAATAAAATAGTTCCATTCTTATGTTCCGAATGGACATAATAAAACGGTTCGGCGGAAACCGTAGGTGCAAAATTGTAGATATCTTTTACAACACCTTTAATTATGTACTTATCAAATGATTTTCCGACCGGCTTGTGCCAACCAAAAGCCTTAGCTGCCGATTCGTTTATCAACACATATTTTTCATCGTCTTTATCACTTAACATTTCTCCATCGAGCAATTCGAATTCGTAAAATGCAGTATACTGTTCTGAAATATATGCTTCATTTATATGTACATTTTCTGCAAAAGATGGTTTTTCTTCCCAATCGGAGATATTCTGTTTCTTTCTGAATTGCAAAGGCAGTAACGGTGTTGCACCAATTACTGTTTCTGTTATTTCGGGTATTTGCCGTATTTGATTATGGAATACGTCTATATCATTCGGTCCTGTCGAAATACTCCCTCTGTTTTCGTAAGCGAATCCCAAATCGTTATTCTGCAAATGATACATCTGCTTCAAAATTATCGCAGTACAAAAGATGAATCCAATACTGATAATAATTTGGGTGATTGCCAATGTTCTGCGAAAAAATCGATTATTGCGTTTACGAATAGCGACATTCAATTGCCTCTGCCGGAATATTATCAGAAATATCAGCACTGAAGCAAAGATGACTCCAATAATATATATAAAATATTCAAAATAAATACTGTATAACTCCATTTGTGCATTCGACAATGTTTGGAAAAACGGAAAAACAATATAAATCAAAAACGCGCTAAGTAAAAATGCACTGAGTACAACCAAACCAAATTCCACTAACAAAAGTGCAAACAGCAATTTAATCGAAGAACCATAAACTCTCCGTAAAGCCAATTCTCTTTCTCGTAGCTTTAAACGACTGATAAACAAAATAAGATAATTAAATAAAGTACATAAGATAAGCAGCAAGCCCGATATGGCAAAAATAACAATATGTTGAAACTTGACTTCTCTCGGTATATTAGGGTCTTTGTAATGCATGGCAGTAAGAGGTGCGATGGTCATTTTTTGAATAACACTGTTGCCTTCTTGAATAGTATGTTCGTACAGCTTGTTTTTTAAAGCGTCAATATCAATGTCTTTTATCAATTCAATAATAGTATGCCCATTATACGTTTCATTAAGCATAAAATCAAACGTATAATTGCTATGTTTGGAAATACCGGTTACAATTGCGCAAATCGTATATTTGCCTTGAAGTTGAGGAGATGTTATAATTTTTCCAAGAGGATTTTCATTCCCGAATAATTTCAACGATTTTTCTTTTGTTATGGCTATGTTTTTGCTGTTGAAGATGAAAAAATCTCTGTTGCCTTCAATGATTTTAATATCAAACATGCTAAAAAAAGAAGAATCAACTGAAATAAAATCTGCCGGAGTTTCAACATCGTCATATTCAATTGTCATACCCGGCTTTGTTTTACCTATAGTAGCAGTATGGCGTATTTCTGGAAAAGTTGCTTTCAGATAACTTGCCAAGTTTTTGGAAGTATAATTTGAAATCCCGTTAACACTACGTTCGTCGGAAATATTAATGTAATACATTCGTTCAGCGTTTTTATGGAAACCGTCATAAGTCATTTCATAGCGTATCCACGAAACAGACAAGGTAAAACAAGTGAAACCCACTGCCAAACCGGCAGTACTTATCAGTGTTTGATTTTTGTATTTCCACAGATTGCGAAAAGCTATCTTATGATAATGTATTAATAGAGAACACCACACTATAAAAAATGATTTCATTTTCTTTACAATTAATATTCTCATCTCAATATGAAAACGTGCTACATGGACAACCTTTGATTTTCACTAAGAGTAGAAGTCCAGTTAAAACTCATGCAAAAATCATTTATTGTTATATAAATATATGGAACAGCCAAGTAAAGCAAATAATCAGCGTAAAAGGGATACTCCAAAAAGGAGGTGTTCCAGCCGCACCTTCCGGTACGGCTACCTTGTTACGACTTAGCCCCAGTCACCG
>JAIROC010000264.1 GCA_031257735.1 Bacteroidales bacterium
GAGAACAACGCCAACTGCCGCAGCGAAAAGTAGCGGAAGCATTAGACATTGATTCTGCAACATATTGCAAAATAGAACGCGGGGAGCGCCGTGCAAGAAAAGAACATTTATCTATTCTTGCCGAACTTTTGCAATCCGACAGGGAGGAACTTTTAACCCTTTGGCTTGCTGATAAAATTACAGCAGTGATGGCTGATGAAAAAAATAATAAAGTGTCGAATATTGCGAAACGGAATATAAATATATGAACAACAACGCAATATATATATTTACGTGTAATAATTCTACGAAACTCAGAAGTGTCGTAGCTGAATTATGTGCATTTAATAAAACATATTGCATTAATATTATAGATGATTCAAGCGAATTTAAAATTGTGCAAGAAAATATAGATATCTCTCAAATGTTTGATTCAACAACCTATCTTGGAAGAGTAAAATTTATTAAATTTTATAATTTAAAGGGAAACGCATCGACTTCCAAACAATACTTGGGAGATGAAACCTGGAATTTAGGTATTGCAAGAAATTTTGCTCTTGATTATTCTATTCGTAATCAATATGACAAGGTTTTATTTATTGATGACGATATTTCAGAAATTAATCAAAAAATTATACATGAAGGTTTTTCAATACTAAACAAAGATAATTTTGTTTCATGCAGTATAGGAGGCACAGAAGACAATTCAATTATTGGACATATTTCAAAACAACTTAAAATCGTTGAAGATAACCCGAAAATGCTTTCCGGTGGATTTTTGTTTTTAGCCCCGTCTTCAATAACTCACCATTTTTACAATATTTATAATGAAGATTGGATAATGCAATTTTTAGAACACGATAAAGAAAGAATACTCATGCCTTTTTTTGTAAAGCATGATGCAGAGAAGAATGTAAAATGGAACATGAGTCAAGTTTTTTTTCAAGAAATTGGCGAAATTGTCGTAGATGGACTAATTATAAGCAAAGATGCACTTTTAATGGATTCAATATTTTGGGATAATATTATAAAGAATCGAACTATCTATATTGAATATGTAAAACAATGTGCTCAGCAAGCAGATATAAAAGAATATTACGATATTTGCAGTAATCTTAGCGTTTGGATAAATCAAATAAATGGACAGTCGATATTAGAAATAATTAAACAAAACAGATATGATAGAACAAAATTTAAAATTTAAAAGTTACGATGGTACTGAACTTTCTGGAACACTTCTCAAGGCAGATAAAGAGAAAGCTGCTTTAGTATTTGTTCATGGAATTACTTCTTCTAAGGATGAGTTAGGATTTCATTCTGATTATGCCAGTTTTCTTGCGGAGAATGGGATAACATCACTTCGTTTTGATTATCGTTTTCATGGCGGTAAAAATGAAGGAAATACAAAACTTGAAAACCTATCTCTCTGTGGCATAGTGAATGATATTGATGCTGCATTTTCTACATTAAAGAACAATGTTGACAATAAAACGGAAGCATTTTTTATCGTAGGAACAAGTTTTGGAGGTGGGCTTTCTGCATATTGGGTTGATGCAACAAACAAATCAGAAATTAGAAAAATAGTTCTGAATGCACCTGTTATTAATTACGAAGATGATGTGCTTGAACGAAACCGTCTTATTGACAACGGATTGCTTTCGTTCAGGGCTCAAAAGCAATTAAAAAGCAAAGGGTTTGTAGAATCTTCAGATATTCATTTCGGAAGCGGATTAATCAATGAATTGAAATATGTAAATGGGATTAACGCATTGCAGAATCTTGGGAGCCGTATCGTTATATTTCATGGTAATGATGATGATGATGTTCCACTGACATCATCAAAAAAATATAAATCAAGTGAAACGCAACTTGAAATCATTCCTAAAGTAGGTCATGGCTTTGGCGTTGAAAATGATGAAGATTTGAATTTTCCTGAAACAAAGGAAATTCATAAAAGCATTTACGAGAAAGCATTAAAAATTATTGAAGCAACACTATGAATTTGTACGAAGCAATAGGAACAGGAATTTTTGTTCATGAGAGAGTAAAGATAGGTGAAAATGTGAAAATAGGACATTGTTCATGTATTGGCTTTGGAGACCCCGAAGATGGTGAGATAATTATTGAAGATAATGTTACTATTGGTTCTTTTTGTATCATTCACTTTGGAGCAGTAATAAAAGAGGGTGCATATATTGACCATAGGTGCGTAATTGGTGAAGCAGAAATAGGAAAAAACACACAAGTATTTTCTGGAAAAGAAATTACTTACAAGGCAAAAGTAGGCAATAATTGCATCATTGGCGGAAACGTTGCTGATAGAACTGTTATCGAAGATAATGTTACTTATCTTGGAGAGATAGCACATAGCCACAGAGATGCAAGTCGAGATTGGGATACAACAGAAGAACCATCTCCTATTATTTACAAAGGAAGTTTCGTAGGAGTGAACGCATTAATAATTGGCCCAAGAAAAATCGGACCAGGTGCCTATATCGGTGCTGGTGAAATTGTAAGAACTGATGTAGGAGAAAAAATGACATTAATGAAAGGGGAAATAAAACCATTGTCTGCATATAGAGGAATGTTTAAAACTAGATAAAAAATGAATAAAAGTTATCGTTCCATAAATATTTTCGTGTCTCATCCATTTGAGCCCAATAATACCACTTATGATTTGGAATCATTCAGAACTAATATTAAATTATTAGTATCTGAAGCGGAAAATGAAGTAAGAAAAGAATACGCTGATTTTGAGATTGAAACAGCCTTTGAGTTTAGTGATTTTCAAAATGAACTTCCTCAACAAATTGAAAGTAAAATCAGAAGTAGTAATTTTTCAATTGTTGACATTACCGAAAATAAACCAAACATTTTTTTTGAATACGGATTAATGAGAGGATTAAATATTCCATCCCTGTTAATAAAAGGAGAGGAGTCATTTAAAACATTTGGAATACCTGCTGATATTAAAGACAAAATTGCGATTTCATATAAGAATTTTGACGAACTTCGGAATAAATGCAAGAATAATGTCGTTGTGTTATTTAAGCAATTATTGAATAGTGATTCTCTTTATAATATTCATTTAAATAAAATTTGGTTTCGCGATAATGTTGCAACAATTCATGTCATCGCACCACCCGAAACAGAAAAAAGCGAATATGCTTCACCGACATCTACGAACTATATTTTTCTAAATAATCTCGGAGATATAGATTCTGTTTTAGAAATAATGAATTTTCTAAACAGGAATTATAGGAATGTAAAACTCCCCATTTATTCAGCAGAAGAATTTAAGAATCATATTGAAGATAATTTGATGGTTATTGGAGGACCTGGCGAATCAGATGAAGATGGAAACAATGTTTGTGCTTTATTGATGGATAAAATGAATGTAAAAGTAAACTATTCATTTGCCGAAGAAGACGAACAGATGATTTATAAAGAACAAAAATTCACGGCATCTTATAGAGGCGGAAAAGTGGTTAAGGACTACGGTTATTTTGCAAGATTTCCAAATCCTTTCAATCCCCAATCATCAGTGGTATTAATTCATGGCATTCACACATTTGGAGTTCTTGGGGCAGCCAAAGCTTTTTCTGACCACCCGTCAGCACAAGGAAATATTAGAAACGTTTTGAAAAAATTAAACCTTGATGACATTAAGCAAGCATCGTTTGAATGTTTTTTCCCTGTTGATGTATTACAACAGAGTGTTGTCTGTCCAAATATAGATGAAGATCATATTTTGCCATTAACAAAAAAACAATGAAAGACTTTATTGAATTAATAAAAACAAATGCGGCAAATTATCCCAACAGGATAGCTGTCATTGATAAAGACAGAAAAATATCTTATGCTGAATTTATTTTTACGGTTAATGCCATCTCACAGCGACTCTTAAAGATAAAACCAAATCCTAAAGTTGTTATTGATTTAGAGCAAGGTTTTGAAGCATACGCTTTAATTGTTGCTATTCTGAATGTTGGAGGCATTTATTGTCCTCTTAATCCTACTGCTCCGATTGAAAGAAAAAAGCAAATTATAAATGAATTTTTACCTGACTTAACTATTGTTTCGTCTGATAATAATTCAGAATTCAATCCAAGTAAAACAATTACTCTTGAAAGCTTACTTGCAAATAAAAATGATGGTAATATTGAAGTGACTATTTCGTACGATGGCGAAGCTACTATTTATATCATCTACACATCAGGTTCAACAGGAGTACCAAAAGGAGTGAAAATTTGCCGTAAAGCGTTAAATAAGTTTTTGGAATGGGCAATACCAACATACGCTGCTAATGAAAACGATGTATGGGGACAATTTTCTTTTTTAAGTTTCGATTTGAGTATTGTCGATATTTTTACTTGTCTTTGTTCAGGAGCGACATTGTATGCTATGAATGACTTGCCTGCTAAAAAATTTCGTCCTGCTGGAGAAATTGAAAAAGCAAAAATTACAGTGTGGCATTCCATACCAAGTGCTATTGAGTTTATGATAAAAAATTGGCAAACGAAGATTTACGATTTTTCATCTTTAAGATTGATGAGCCTTTGTGGTGAGCCATTAAAAACACATCAAGTTGAATTTTTATTTAAGAAGAAAGATAAATTGACAATCTTTAATACATATGGGCCAACAGAAGGAACTTTATTTTGTACTTGGCAAGAATTAAACGCTTCAAATTATAGCAATTATGCTCATTTTTCAATGAGTATAGGTAAAGCCATTCCCGGTTGGAATTTGCAACTAAATTCAGTCGAAGGATTTGAAGAAAAAGAAGTTATTATTTATGGCGATTATATCGGGAAGGGCTATCTAAATAACATTTCAGATAGTAAATTCAAAACTCTAATTATAGAGGACAAAGAAACTGAAAGTTTTGAAACGGGAGATTTAGTATATGAATTAAACGGTAATTTGTATTTTTCTTGTCGTAAAGATAGACAGGTTAAAATTAAAGGATTCCGAATTGAACTTGATGAAATTGATTTTAGAATAAACGAATTTCTTAAGTTGACCTCTGTTACGATTGTACATAATAGCACGCTTTATTCTTTTATAGAAACCTCTGAAAATTTTAATGAATCTGAATTAAGAACTCATCTAAAGACAATATTGGAAGAATATAAAATTCCTAATGGCTTTTACAGAGTTGCGGAAATTCCACGAAGTCAAAATCAAAAAATTGATATTAATGCACTAAAAGAAATGTTAAATGAGTAAAAATTTAAAACCACCTAAAGAGATTGTTGCGAAAGCACTTAATATAAGTATTGACCGACTTAATGATGATTCAGCTTATGGAGAAACTCCTAATTGGGATAGCCTGAACCATATTGGTGTCATCGGCGAATTGGAAACTAATTATGGGATTCAAATTCCAGATTCTGAGATAGAAAATTATTTGACAATGAAAGCAATTATTCAATTATATGAAAAGTTGAAACAGTAAAGTACTATTATGCCCGAACAACAAAACACAGAATACAAATCCATTTGGAAAGACGAATACCTGAAATGGATATGCGGCTTTGCCAATGCTAATGGCGGAACACTTTTTATCGGCAAAAACGATAACGGCGAAATTGTTGGCTTGCCCAATGTAATGCGGCTTTTGGAAGACCTGCCCAACAAGATAACAACTATTTTGGGAATTATTTGCGATGTAAATCTGCACGAAACCGCCGAAGGTGATTATATCGAAATCGTCGTAGAGCCGCAACCCAACCCTGTAAATTATAAAGGCGAGTACCATTACCGTAGCGGTAGTACCAAACAGGAACTCAAAGGAGCGGCGTTGGATAAATTTCTTTTGCAAAAGCTGGGCAGACATTGGGACAGCGTACCTGTTCCAAATGTTACGGTTACCGATTTGAAGCCCGAGACTTTTGACTTTTTCCGCAAAAAAGGCGTTAAAAGCAAACGTCTTGACGAAGATGTTTTGACCGACACCAACGAACTTTTACTTGAAAATCTACAACTTGCAGAAAACAACTGTCTTAAACGCGCTGCCGTTTTGCTGTTCCATCCCAAACCCGAAAAGTTTGTAACAGGTGCATTTATCAAAATCGGCTATTTTGAGTCGGACAGCGATTTGATTTTTCAAGACGAAGTCCACGGCAACCTCTTTGAACAGGTTGAAAAAACAATGGAACTGCTTTTTACAAAATACATAAAGGCAATAATCAGTTACGAAGGCAAATTTCGTGTGGAAACCTATGAATATCCGTATGATGCTATTCGAGAGGCAATTCATAACGCCGTTGCTCATAAGGATTACACAGGCGGCACACCTATTCAAATCAGCGTTTATAAAGACAAGATTATGATTTGGAACTTTGGGCAACTTCCTGAAAATTGGACAATGGAAAAATTAACGAAAAGCAAACACCCTTCGATACCTTTTAATCCTGATATTGCCAATGTTTTTTTTAGATGTGGCTACATTGAAGCTTGGGGGTGTGGATTTTCTAAAATGACCACGCAATGTCTTTCTGCCGGACTACCCGAACCGCTGTATTATTACGATATGTCGGGTTTTTGGGTGGTTTTTCGTAAAGATATTTACAACGAACAGTATTTAAAAGAGTTAGGTCTGAACGAAAGGCAGGTAAAAGCCGTGCTGTATGTTAAAGAGAATGGTGAAATTACCAATAAAGAGTACCAGAAAATAAATATAATATCAAATAGAACTGCAACTTATGAATTAAAAGAATTAGTTGAAAAATTTGATATATTAAAAATTTCAGGAGCAAGTGTCGGA
>JAIROC010000295.1 GCA_031257735.1 Bacteroidales bacterium
GAAAAAACGGTGTCTCGACAGCCGAGGTCAAATATTGCTTTACTGTTTCCATGCTCCGTTAGTTAATATTTCGATACCGAAAGTAACGCCTATTTCTTTTATTTTCAACGAATAACAGCATTGACGCAGGAAAAAAATCAGATCGGCAAGAAAAAAATGATTGGTGTCGAATATTTTCTATACTTTTGCGCATTATAATTTTTAAATAAACAGATATGGCAGTTGTATTTATTCAAAAGGGAAACCTGGTCGACCCTGAAGTTCCGAAGAAATTTTATGCTCATGCAAAGAGCAAAGGGAGATTAACATACTTCAATGCTCGCAGGATGCATGATTTGAAAGGATGGAAAGTGAAAACGGAAGAGAATGAGCAAGAAAAATAAGAAATATGGTCAAAGAACGCGACATAGAGAACTTGCTTGAACAGCAATTAGTTCAACAGAATTGGGTTATTAACGCAAATAATCCCAATCGAAATGTATATCACCAAAAGCCAAAAACGCAAGAAGATATACAGAAACTGAAAGGTCTTGAACCCGATTTTTGCCTGTATTTAAGTGATAAGTCTGTTTCGCCTGAAATTATTATTGAAACAAAAAAACCAAATATGAATTTGGCAAAAACCAAAGAACAGGCATTGAATTATGCTCAAATTTTGGGTGCAAAAATAATAATTCTTTTTGATGGCATTCAAACTAAAAATTATTGGGTTGAAAATCAGGAAGAACTTTTAGACGATGGCACAGAAGTTTCAACTGTCAAAGACATAGATTTTTACAGAAAATTTATTTTAGCAGACAACAATAGTTACGTTTCTGATAAAGTTGCTGTCAATTCTAAAGAAGAGTTGATAAATGTGTTTTCCTTTGCGAACCAAAAACTGCGCAAAGCAGGAATAACAAAGGGTATGGAACGCTTTTTCGAGTTCTCAAATCTATTATTCTTAAAATTGATTTCAGAAGAAAATGATATTGTTTCCGATACAATTCCGCAATATGTTAAATGGGAAACTTATAAAAATAAGTCAGGTGAGGAACTTTTGCGCTATATCAATGATACGGTTATTCCTGCATTAGAAAATATTTTTAATATAAACAGAGAAAAAACTTTATTTACAAAGTTGATAATCAAAGATACAACCGCTTTAAAACAGATTATTGCCAAGCTTGATGGACTGAATTTAAGTGGCATTAAAACCGACATTAAAGGCGATGCTTTTGAGTATTTTATTCAGCAATATAACTCGTCAAACAATGATTTGGGCGAATATTTTACACCTCGACACATTGTTAATTTTTTGGTAAAACTCGCCAATCCAAAATATGGAGAAAAAGTTTACGACCCGTTTTGCGGAACAGGCGGCATTTTGATTTCTGCATTTAATCACATAAAAGATAATTTGCAGCAACAGGGTTATTTGACGGGCGAAGTGTTGAAAAGTTTGAAAGAAAATACTGTTTTTGGCGGTGAAATTTCCTCAAACGCACGAATTGCAAAAATGAATACGATTTTAACCGGTGATGGTCATAGCAATATAAATCAGCAAGATACACTTTTAAATCCGGTCAATGAAAAATTTGATATTGTAATTACCAATATTCCTTTCAATCTCGAAGGTACGGCGCAAAATCTTTATTCTCTGTTAAGTACAAACGGAAATTCACAATCTATTCAACATATTATCAATTCATTAAACAAAAAACCGACAGCGAGAGCTTATATTATTGTTCCCGAATCAATATTAAATAACAATGAATTGAAAAATTTGCGCAAATATCTAATTGAAAATCATTTATTAAAACAAATCATTTCTTTGCCGTCAGGTGTATTTTTGCCTTATACAGAAGCGAAAGCATCTGTCTTGGTTTTGCAGGGATTTAATAATAAGCCTGTTGAAAAAATAAAATACACTATTATTAAAAATGATGGCTTTACTCTGACACAACGCCGCCGAAAAATTACGACAGCAATAAGCGATTTGGAAGAATATTTGTTTAATGAAATTTTTGCGACCAAAGAAATCGAAGTAAAAAACATTTTGAAAGATAAAAACCATTCATTTATTTGGTTTAAGTATTTCAATGAAATACCACAAGGTTATATTTTATTGAAAAACATTTTGAAAGAGGAACGGATTAAAAATACAAATTTATACGAAACGGCGACGGTTACCAAACACGACTTTTTTGGCATTTTAAGTGGCGAGAAATATTGGGGAGACTCTTTTGTTTCAGTTACTTCAGAAACTAATGAAGATTACAAAGTGGTTAATTACAAATCGTTATCATACAATCCGGCCAGAGCAAATACCGGCTCTTTAAGTATCAATTTAACAGAACGGAAACTTGCCGTAAGCAAGATGTATGTAACATTCAAAGTAACAGACCCTGACTTTTTACCGGAATATGTTTATTTATGCCTGAAAAGCAAAGAAGGGCTGCAAAATATTATAGACCGTTCATTTGGCTCTGTCCGCCAAACATTGCGTTTTGAAGATTTATGTACAATTTCGATACCTGCAATTTCCATAGACAACCAGCAAAAAATAGTCGATAAGGCAAAAACATTATATCAACAATTTACAACAATAAAAAATAAACTGGAAAACTTTGATTTGGAGTTGTGATTTATGAAAAACGGTAGTAACAAGGTAAATAATCTACAAGATATTGCACAATTTGTTTTGTTTATTACCTCGTATAGTCCCTTGTTTGTGCTTGTTGTTTTCAAGCAGATTTTTGATAATCACAATTTTCTGTTTTGGGGCAGTTTTCATTGGGATGCGATTTTGTTGTGCGTGGCAAAGTTTGGATTGTCAATAATTTTGACTGCAATTACAATTTTTGGTTTTTGGGGTTATCGTGTAACTTTTTCCAATTTGGAAAAAGTCGCAACAAACGGTAATAATGTTACGGTGCGTAATGTCAATAACAAAAACAGCGAATCGGTCGGCTATATTGCAACTTACATTATTCCGTTTCTGTTTCAGGGATTTAATGAGTCCCTTAAACTCCGCCGGATGACCCATCCCCCCTGTTGATTGGATAATCTATATTCCGTTATACGTTGCCGCCTTTCAGTTTCGCTACCAATTTTCCGCGATAGTAGTAATTGTTTGCCTCTGCCCACATATAAGGTTTGTCGGTCTGACTGTCATACTTCCAATACCGGTTAAAACCCAGCACGTCCAATTCAGGCGCATATACGGGACGCGGCTCTTTTGAAAAGCCTGTGGGCGATGAATTTAGAAGTAGTCCACCGGTTGTTTCGTCGAACGCGATGAATTTTTTCGTGTCCCCCAGTCATTTTTTCGTGTCCCCCAGTCATTTTTTCGTGTCCCCCAGTCATTTTTTCATGTCCCCCAGTCATTTTTTCGTGTCCCCCAGTCATTTTTTCGTGTCCCCCAGCCATTTTTTCGTGTCCCCCAGTCATTTTTTCGTGTCCCCCAGTCATTTTTTCGTGTCCCCCAATTATTCGCAGGAACAGCGTGAGAGGGGGTGTACGACAAAATTCCCTTTTTTAAC
>JAIROC010000317.1 GCA_031257735.1 Bacteroidales bacterium
CCCATATACGCTTTGTCTACCTTTTCCTGTATAACTGACATTTCTGCCACGTTAAACATTGGAAATACAAATCCTACAAATCCCATCAAAGTAATGTAAGCCCAAAATTGGGGAACAAAACCTATGGCTATTGTTCCAAGTCCGATAAATATATTGCCAATACCCATTGAATATGAACGGTTTCTAAAACCTCCCCAAATGCTTATAAGCGCGCCGCCTGATACCATTCCTATTGAAAAGGTAAGTTCGTGGGCAGTGAGCCGCCACACTTCATTCCCGTAATCGCGTACCACTTTAAGGTTTGTAAGAAATGCCAATGGCGCTATAAATAAGAAAAAAATTGTTGATATAATTATAAGTCCTACCAGCCATCCTTGATTACGAATATAGCATAAGCCGTCCCTGATGTCACGAAAATAATCGATACCGCTATGTTCTTTATTTATTTTTTGCTCCGGCACGCATACAAAAAAGAATACTATTGATATTCCAATAAGTGCTGATATAATATCAATAAAAAATACAGCCGTTATTGACATGAAAGAAAGAATTACCCCCGCAAGCATAGGAGAGAGAAGATTTCCGAAAGACTGGATTGTACTGTTAATACCGTTGATGCGAGTATAATGTTCTTGCGGCGCTATCGTAGGGATAAAAGCGTTCACTGCCGGAGTTTGTACCCCTTGCCCCATTGAGCGAACCCCTGCACAAACCAAAAGAAGCCACAATTTTTCATAACCTGCTATAAAGCAGATGGCAACAATCAACGTCATTATAGCAATAACGGCATCCGCTATATTAATGAGATATTTACGGTTAAAACGATCTGCCCAGACACCCGCGAAAGGGCTGATAAAAAACATGGGAAGAAAACCTATCACTACAAAAGCGGTCAGCATCATTCCCGAGCCGGTTTTTAGAGTAATATACCACGTTATCGCATATTGTACCAATGCCGATCCAAATAGAGAAATGTTCTGACCGCCAAGAAAGAGAATGGCATTTATTTTCCAGTTAAAAGTTTTCATATATATTTTTTAAATTATCCATGCTAATTACTATTATTGTAATTCCGTCATTGTTATTAACCGGATTTTCAATTTCAGTTGTTTCAAATTTGCTGTCAACAATTGTAAAAGCTTTGTAAATCTTATTATATGTTCCTTGATATACTGGATTAGAATAACGCTTGGTGAATTCATGCATTTTAGCGTTGCCTTCTCTCCCGTATTTTTGCTTTAACCAAATAAGCGTTTTTGCCAATCGTGTTGTTCTGTCTTTTTGGGCGCCATCTATCGCCTCTTGTATTCTATTTGCTGCTGAATTAGTCGCTTTCATTTTTGATTCAACGGAAACAATAAAGTCATTGCTTGACGCTTTCGCAATATCTTCACGATAAAATCCAACAACATCTGTAAACGGCATGGCTTTGTCTCTGTCCATTTTCCATATAAACTTTCGAGGGCAAACAAGTATAAAACCCTTTTGAGCATAACGCTCTTTTACAAAAGAACAACTGAATATTTCACCAAAATCACCAGATTTAATTTTTCCAACAGAAGGTAATACATATTGTTCCAAAAATTCACTTTTACCGATACCAATTTCTTCTGATTTTTCTGCCAGTTCACTGTCTAATATATAATATTTCCTAGCTTCTTCCTTAATGGCATCCAGAAAGGATTCTGTATCAGATATATTAAGTTTATACGTATGGAAGCCATTTTTTTCAAAATATGTAAAAAATTGAAGAACATCCGTATCACCTGCTAATTGATCATCAAAAGAAAATGATTTAAGAATATTATCGTTTGTCATATTCCTATCTCCTCATACTCCGGCAGCAGATCCAAGAAAGATATAATGCCAAATTCATTTCCCCCAACCCCTGCCACTTTAAAGACAATAGTCATACTGTCCCCTTTTAATATCATCAACAAGGTAACTTATATCTTTGTCAGAGAAACCGTGAAAGCCGGATCGTATAGATATATGAATATTACCATCAGAAGTCGCCTTGATTGTAAGGAGATTTGCTACTTCAAGGAAAGAATTTAATTTACGGCTTCTGTAAGTACCCAGGTTTGTAATGTATTCGTCTAATAGTTTATTGTTTTTTCTAAACGCGGGTATTTGCGAAACAATGTCAATAGCATCTGTTTGGTGGCAGAATATTGTTTATTCAATTCACTTGCGTAGCCATCTGCATGAAAATCTTCCAATTTATCATTGGCCAGCAGTTGTATATCATTTGCGATGAGTCTTTTGAATGCTTCATGACTGTCGTATTCTTTATAATACGACATTTCTTTTATACTATCTTTGTAGGCAAGCAATTTCTGATATTGGTCATTATCAATATTTGCAGGTTTTATGGCGATAGAACTAAAATAGAGTAAGGCTGGTTTATTTGCATTTATATGTTTTGTGATTTCCTCAACCGATCCGCTGAGGTGTTCCTTGGTAGGCGTACCAATGCGGGTCCAAAAAATGCCAATTAAAATATCAGCTTTTTCCAGTATCTGGCGGTTAATAATATTCTGCGGATGTGTTCCCATCTCGGGATATAAATTAATATCCCAGCCGATTGGGTTTAACACAATGCCATTCCTTTCTGAATTGATTGTATTCCAATCCAGAACTGCATTGTAAGCCGTCTTTCTTTCATCGGTAATATCGCCAGGTGAAACAACCATGATATTGTAACAATTTGCTTTAAACATTATTTGTCCCCTTCTCCTTTAATTTAATCATTGCCTTTGCCGGAACAGACAGGCCGAAAGGCATCCAAAGATATTTTAGTTTCCTATAATCGTTCATAGTATTACCCATTTAATTCCAGAACAAGTATATCATAACATAGCCAAATATTTTTTAGCTTTAATAACAAAATCTGACCATTCCAGTACGCCATCTGTAACATTTTCCAATTCATTTTCTATAATTGATAAAATACTACCTTGTACTGTATTCTTATCAATAACATTGCGATTATTCTCAAAAAGTTCGTGCAAAAAAGTTCGATTGGGAGACCTTTCACCAGACAAAAGATGTTTTATTTCGTTGATAAATGTATTATACTGTTCCTGTCTTTGTGCCTGTTTTTCTCGCTGTTCCTGCTTTTTTGTTTTATCCAACAGACCGTATTTAACCTGCAATTTCTCAAGACCGTCGTCTAATTTATCTAATACCAAATCACGATCTGACGGATCCCATTTTGCACCATTTGAAAATCCGTAGATTTTAGTCAAATCCCATAAAATAGCTTGAAATGCTTCATCGACCTCATCTTC